>JAZLCY010000070.1:0-9037 GCA_045614485.1 Eubacteriales bacterium | reverse complement strand
AAAGCGGAGTTCCCGGAAGGACGTGTGCTCCACGATTTTACGTACACCGGCTATCTTGATAAGGCAGACCTTATAATCAACTTCTGTAAGCTCAAAAGCCACGGAATGATGGGTATGTCCTGTGCGGCTAAAAATATGTTCGGCACTATCCCCGGCGTTATTAAGCCCGAATATCATTATAGGTATCCGAGATATGAGGATTTTGCCAATATGCTCGTTGACCTTGATGAGTATTTCCACCCGGTTTTGTCAATCGCGGATGCCGTTATAGGTATGGAGGGCAACGGCCCTACCGCCGGCACACCGAGAAAGCTTGGCTGCCTGCTTGCTTCCCACTCTCCCCATGCGCTTGACCTTGTTGCCGCCAAAATAATCGGTATCACACCGGCAGAAGTACCCACTCTTGCCGCCGCAATAAACCGCGGTATGATTCCTGAGCGGGTTGACCAGATCAATCTTATCGGCAGCATTGCCGAGCTTATTCTTGATGATTTTGAGCACGTTGTAGAGCGCAAATCGTTGCAGTTTGCGGGAGACGGAAGCAAACCATTGAAGCGCTTTTTCTCGAAGTTTGTCGGCAGGGTTTTAAGAACCAGGCCATATCTTAAAAAGGATATCTGTGTCGGTTGCGGTATCTGTCGTGATATCTGCCCTGCAAAAGCAATCGTTATTAAAAATAAGAAGGCAAAAATTGATAGAAAAGCCTGTATCAGATGCTTCTGCTGTCAGGAATTCTGCCCTAAGAGCGCTATGAAGGTTCAAAGAACCTTGGTAGCCCGCCTTTTCCATAGAGAAAAATAAGAAAAAGAGCGAGTTTTTACTCGCTCTTTTTTTTATTTAACAGCGTCGTCGCGCCTCCAGCGGAAATTTCCTTTAACACCGCCAAGCTCGCCAAAGTAGGCAAAAGCTTCGGGGTGATTTTTCATAATTTCGTAAAATTCGGGTATCTGTCTTATGTTTATTACACTTATTATAACCGAGCTTTTTCCGTCGGTATACATTCCGCGTCCGTCAAGCACCGTAGCTCCGTGTTTAAGATTGTAGATGATATCGTGCTTCATCTTCTCAGGCTCTTTTGTGATGATCTTAACCTCTATTGCGTTTCTTCTGTCTTTCATCATTGCGGATGCAAATTTATCAAATAAAAACATTTGCACGAAAGAAAGCAACACGCTCGTAATGTTCTTGTCATATACAAAGAAGGAGAACAGTATGGTTACGTAGCAAATAATCGATATGATCCTCTCGGTATTAAGGTGTGGCATTTTATGGTTGATAATTCCGGCAGGAATATCTGCGCCGCCGGTAGATGCGCCTAATTTCAACATTAGGCCTGTTCTAATGCCAAGAATAATTCCGGAGAATATAGCTGCAACAAGGCCGTCCGCCGCATTGTCTGTATATTGATAAAATTCAACCTTGTCGAGCAACAGGATAAGGGCAGAGGATAATACGTTAAAAACAAGTGTGTATATAACGTACTTTTTCTTGAGAACGAACCATGCAGCGATCAGTAGCGGAATGTTGAATAAAAGTGAGATTATACCTGCGTTGAATTCTGTTTTGTGCTGTATCATTGTTGCGATACCCTCAACTCCGCTTGGCGCAAAATTTGATGGGTAAACAAAAACGTGTAGGCAAAATGCAGAAAGCACCGATAATAGTAAAACTAAAATTACTTCCGAGAATATTTTGAGGATCTTTTTATTGTTTGTCATTGTTTTCACCGTGATATAGTATTGCAGGGCATATTATCCGTTGATTACAGTATAATAAAATCAATGGCGAAAGTCAATGAAATTTATAAAAAAAGTTTTTGATTGGCGGATTTTCTTAGCGAATAATCCTCGGTTTGCCAACCAAAAACTCTGTTTTGCTTGCCTTATTGTATTGGCAAAGCACGTATTACTTAATATAAACTCTCTTCATTCTTACAGCAATTCTCGGTCTGTCAGAGAAGTCTGTGGGGTATGATGCGATCTCGTCTACAACGTCCATTCCGTTAACAACCTTGCCGAATGCCGCGTACTGACCGTCAAGGTGGGGCGCATCCTGGTGCATGATAAAGAACTGGCTCGATGCAGAGTTGGGGTTCATGGAGCGAGCCATGGAGAGAACACCGCGTGTGTGCTTGATGGGGTTGTTAACACCGTTTGATCTGAATTCGCCCTTGATCTTATCATCACTTCCGCCCATTCCGTTTCCAAGGGGGTCGCCGCCCTGGATCATAAAGCCGCGGATAACTCTGTGGAAGGTAAGTCCGTCATAGAATCCCTCGCCAACAAGCTTTTCAAAGTTTTTAACGGTGATAGGTGCGTGCTCGGGGTAAAGCTCAAGCTCGATTTCCTTGCCGTTTTCCATCTCGATAACTATCATTTTAGTATCTCCTTGCATAATATATTTTTATTTTGTTTATATTTATTTAAAGGGCACATCCTGTGCCGTGGGGGCGCTATGAACAATAAGGATAAAGTAACCTTTTTCGCACATCTTGCAGTAAGCGCCGTTGGAATAGCGCTCTTCGTTTTCGTTTTTATGAAATACCTCTTTGTTCCGCTTTTGCCCTTTGTAATTGCCTGGGGCTCAGCTTTTGTAATAAGGCCTGCCGCAGTGTTCGTATCAAGAAGGCTTCGCATTCCGAGAAAGGCCGTGAGTGTCGCCCTTGCGGTGATCGGTGTCAGCGCGGTTCTTGTCGCCGCCGTTGGGATCATATGGTACGGTCTTAGCGAGGTGTTTCAGTTTTTCTCCCGTCTTGCAGAAGAGGAGAAACTGTTTGAGATACTCTCCGTCCTGGCCAATCCTATAGGTGCTGTGATCGGTAATGGAGAGGGGGCAGAGGAGCTTGAGGAATACCTCGGCGATACCGTTAACAGCGCCATAACGCAGGTTATGAATTGGCTCGTCGGCATTTTAACCGGCATTGTTAAAAGCATACCCTCGGTTGCATTCTTTATATTGATAACCGTTATTGCCTCAGTCTATTTTGCTCTTGATATAGATAGGATAAACCAAGCCGTTCGCTCGTTGCTTCCACCCCGTGTAGCGAATTTTCTCATCGGAATGAAAAACAGCTTTTTCTCTGTCGGCATCAGGTACATCCGTTCCTACCTTTTGCTTATGGTGATAACCTTCGCTATAATTTTCACCGGTTTTCTGATATTGCGTATCGAAAATGCGCTTTTGATCGCACTTCTGGTTTCCGTGCTCGATCTGTTGCCTCTTATCGGCATCGGTGTAATACTTATCCCATGGGGGATCTTTCAGATCTTGTTCGGTTCGGTCGGCACAGGTATAGGCCTGCTTGTTCTTCTCGGTGTAAGTGCTGTGATAAGGCAGTTTGCCGAGCCTAAGATCCTCGGTAAAAACCTTGGTATGCATCCTATAATCAGCCTTCTGCTTTTGTACCTTGGCTATTCGGTATTTGGTATCGGCGGGCTTTTGCTCGTGCCGTTTGCAAGTATTATTATAAATATCTTAATCAAGAAAAATAATTCTTCCGAGATCGGCTAACTCTTCGTCTGATAGCGATATCGGGGTTATGCCGGCACTCGCGCAGGCTTCCTTTATAATGCTTGCCGAGGGGTGCAGGTCAAGGTTTCCAAGAAAATATGCCTTGTCCTTATAAACGCCTGCGGCACCGCCTATAAATCCGTATTCATAAGGTGGAAGGGATATATTACCGTTTTCAATAGTTACAACGGATATTCCGCTTTCGCAGAGCGCCTTGCACATTCCGCCGTCAGCTGTGATCGCACAACTCTCGCTTATTGCAAGGGTAGTGCAGGCAGGGTATCCCTGCTTCACGTCAATTATTTCATACCCGACGTCTTTTGCAAAATCAAGTATCTCTTTTGCCACCGTTTTGGTTCGGCAAAACATCTTCTTGCCAACGGTAAGCACGTTGTAAACCGCATCGTAAGGATATCCGTTCTCCTGCGTTGTATCAAGAAACCTTATCTTAATACGTGGCAAAAGCTCCCTGATCTCGCAAAAAACGTATGCCGCGCTGTCGCAGTATTCCGCACTTGTAAGGATCGTACCGTCTATATATGCAAGTAGCATATCCGGGTGTGATGCCATTGCCGCGGGCAGAGTAGGTATGGGCGGCATTTTTATAACGTGAAATCCACGTATTTCAAGCGCTCTTTCACACTTCGGGCTTATTCTTGTATCGGTTAGAGCTATTCTCATAGCATACCTCAAATTTTATAAAATGTAAGAAAAAACTCCGCCTGTACGGCGGAGTTTTTCGGCGCAATTAAGCGCGCTCGATCTTTCCTGAACGAAGGCAACGAGAGCAAACGTAAACGGACTGGTTAGTACCGTTAACAACTGCCTTAACCTTGCGGATGTTGGGCTTCCAGGTTCTGTTTGTCTTGCGGTTAGAGTGGGATACGTTGTGTCCGAAAGCAACGCCCTTGCCGCAAACGCTACATTTAGCCATTTTAACACCTCCAAAAATCTCGTCTTTTGACGGAATTTTATATTGAATTATTAATAAACACAAATCAACGAGAGTAATTATAACACAAAACTTTCTAAAAAGCAAGACTTTTTTCAAAGTTTTTTAAATATTATTTTCCAAGTTCTTTGGTTCTCTCGAATGATGCTCTTATAGCACCTCTGACGGTGTTGTAAAAATCGCCTCTTTCGAGTGCATGCACGCCCTCAATGGTGCTTCCTGCAGGGGAGCAAACCGCATCTCTCAATTCCTTGGGATGCTTCTTTGTTTCGATCACTGTCTTTGCCGCGCCGCGCAGTGTGGTGCAGGCATATTCGTATGCTTCTTCAGGTGTGAGTCCTGAGGCTATTGCCTCGTCAGTGATCGCCTCGATAAACATATAAACAAATGCCGGGCCGCATCCTGAAACAGCACAGCCTGCGTCGATCTTCTCTTCATCAATTTCAAAGATCGATCCTGCATATGCAAATATTTCCTTGAATGCCTCAACGTCACTGTCTGTAACGTTTTGCGTTGTGCAGTAGAGTATCGTGCCCTCGCCAACGATAACGGGAGTGTTAGGCATAATTCTTATGATCCTTGCACACTTTCCGTGGTTTTTCGCGATTTCTCCGATTTTTTCTGTGCGAACGCCTGCCGCCATGCTGACGATAACTGTTCTATCGGTAATGTATCCGGCAATATCTTCCATAACCGTGGGGATTATTGCGGGCTTTACACCGAGTATAACAAATCGGCATTCTTTTGCGATATATTCAATATCGGTGCACAATGCACCGCAGGATCTTGCAACGGCGTCTGCCTTGTCGCTATCCTTGTCATAAACGTATATCTCGCCGCAGTTTGCCTTAGCCGCCGCAAGTACCAGGGCGGCGCCCATATTTCCTGCGCCGATAAATCCTATTTTCATATCATCACCTCAGCGGATCTGTCCGTTTCCGCGTATAACGTATTTGTAGGTTGTCAGCTCTTCAATACCAACAGGGCCTCTTGCGTGCATCTTCTGGGTGGAAATTCCCATCTCACAGCCAAGGCCAAATTCTCCGCCGTCGGTAAATCTTGTTGATGCGTTAACGTAAACGCTTGATGAGTCAACGTTTGCAGTGAAGTATTCCGCACTCTCCTCATTCGAGGTAATGATGCTCTCGGAGTGCATTGTTGAGTGCGCGTTTATATGCTCTACAGCCTCTTCCACCGAGCCAACAACACCAACTGCAAGCCTGTAGTCAAGGAATTCGGTATCAAAGTCGTTTTCTGTGGCGGGAGTGCCGCCGATCACGGCATAGGCTTTTTCGTCTGTAATAAGCTCAACGGGATTCTTCTCCCTGTTTGTAAGCCTTTCTTTAAGCAAGGGGAGGAATGAGTCCTTTATATCCTCGTGCACAAGGCAAACCTCTGCCGCATTGCAAACCGAGGGGCGCGATGTCTTTGCATTTTCAATGATAGAAAGCGCCATATCGAAATCTGCCGTTTTGTCAACGAACACGTGGCATATGCCCGTGCCGGTCTGCAGGCAGGGAACAGTTGCATTTTCAATGCAGGAGTTGATAAGTCCTGCGCCACCCCTGGGGATAAGCAGGTCAACGTATCCTGTAGCCTTCATTATCTCGGTTGCGCTCTGCCTTGTCGTGTCAGAAACAAGCAGTATCGCATCCTCTGTAATTCCGGCTCTCTTGAGTCCTTGGCAAAGTGCGTCAACTATCGCCCTTGCCGAGTTGTAGGCTTCTTTTCCTGCTCTCAGAAGGCAAGCGCTTCCGCTCTTTATCGCAAGTGCCGCCGCATCCGAGGTAACGTTGGGTCTTGATTCGTATATAATTGCGATAACACCCATAGCAACCGAAACACGCTCGATCACAAGACCGTTAGGGCGTACGGTTCTTTTAAGAACCTTTCCAAGCGGAGAGGGAAGTGCCGCTATTTCTCGTATTCCGTGTGCCATGCCCTCGATTCTTGCCGTGTTAAGCGCAAGTCGGTCTATCATAACAGGGGAGATCTTGTCCTTTGCAAGCTCAATATCTACCTTGTTGGCTTCAAGTATATTCGCTTCGTTTTCTATAAGGGCATCAGCCATATACCCGAGGGCTTTGTCTATCGTTTCGCTTTTAACGCATCTTATGTGCTTAACGGCGGATTTCGCCTTTTTGAGAAGCTCTTGTGTGGAGGTCATTTTTCATCTCTCCTTGCAAAAAATCTTGTGCCTGCATTTACACCCTCGATCGCGTTGTAGAGAAGCTCGGGGTATTGGCCGTTTGCGATTATCATATCGCATCCTGCCGCAGTAGCGATCTTCGCTGCTCTGAGCTTTGTAACCATACCGCCTGTTCCAAGCGTTGTGGAAGAGCCCTCTGCAAGCGCGTCTATATCCTCGGTGATCTCGTAAACCTCGGGGATAAGCTGTGCTTCGGGATCCTTGTGCGGATCTGCAGTGTAAAGGCCGTCAATGTCGGAAAGCAGCACCAAAAGATCTGCGTTGACACTCTCCGCCACCATAGCGGCAAGTGTATCGTTGTCGCCAAACTCGATCTCTTCGGTTGCAACGGTGTCGTTTTCATTTATGATCGGAATAGTTCCAAGCTCTATAAGGCGCATCATTGTTGCGCTGAACTTTGCATGCCTGTCCTCGCATTTAAGATCAGGTGCAGTAAGAAGTATCTGTGCAACAGTGTGGTTGTATGAGGTGAACTCTCTGTCGTATATATACATCAGCTCGCACTGGCCAACTGCCGCCGCAGCCTGCTTTCCGGCAATATCTCTGGGGCGCTCGCTGAGCTTAAGCTTAGCCGTTCCCATTCCTATAGCACCGGATGAAACAAGGATAACCTCGTTTCCCGAGTTCATTATATCGCTTATTATCTTGCATATTTCTTCGATTCGGCGCAGGTTAACCTTGCCGTTCTGATGTGTTAATGTGGAAGTGCCTATCTTTATAACAATTCTCATATCGGAGTTCCCCCCATAAAATATATAGGTTATTATAGCACAGTATTTTCAAGTTTACAATACCTAAAAGGTATTATAATCGTTTTTTTGAGGTTTAAAAAACTTCCTTCAGGTTAAAATAAGCAAAAAACGAGGTGCATAATGAAGAAAAGTGAATCAAAAGGTGTATTCTCGAGCAGGCTCGGATTTGTGCTTACGTCAGCCGGTGCGGCTGTCGGGCTTGGTAATATATGGCGCTTTCCTTATCTTGTAACCGCATACGGTGGCGGCAGCTTTCTCGCGGTTTATCTGCTTATCGCATTAACTCTTGGCTTCTCCCTTGTGGTATGCGAGATTGCGATAGGGCGTAAAACAGGCAAAAGTGCCCTTCTTGCCTTCGGCTCGCTTGATAAAAGGTTTAAATTCGTTGGTGTTCTAAATTCTATAGTACCCCTTATTATTCTGCCGTATTACTCGATCGTAGGCGGTTGGATAATAAAGTATTCTGCCGAGTTCATTCTCGGGCACGGTGCGGCGGTTTCGTCCCCCGGCTTCTTTAATGATTTTACGTCGAATAACGTCGTAGAGCCGCTTTTACTCTCTATTATTTTTATTACCGTAAGCGCCGTCGTTGTGATGCTTGGTGTACAGCGCGGCATTGAAACAGTAAGCAAGATAATTATGCCGTCCCTTGTTCTTTTGATACTCTTTTTAACAGTCTACACTGTTATCAGGAGCGATCACGGAACGGAGGGTATTATTTACTATATAAAGCCGAATCTCTCATCTATAACCGTAAAAACTGTGATAGCGGCAATGGGGCAGGTGTTTTACTCAATGTCTATCGCCACAGGCACTTTTATCACCTTTGGCTCGTATATGAAACGGCAGGTTAATATTGAAAAGTCGGTTCATCAGATCGAGTTTTTTGACACGGGTGTCGCTTTTCTTTCGGGATTGCTCGTCATTTCCGCGCTTTTTTCTTATTACGGAACGGCAGAGGGGATAGAGGCAGGAAAGGGCCTGCTTTTCACAAGCCTGCCTCGAATATTCGTAAATATGCCTTATGGCAACGTAGTTGGCACGGTTTTCTTTGTTATGGTGTTTTTCGCCGCAATAACCTCGTCAATAGCGCTTATCGAGGCGGTGGTGTCATTTTTGATTGAAGGATTTCATTTGAAGCGCCCGATCGCCTGCCTTGTAGTGCTTGCTCTCGTTTCATTTATGGCAGTTCCGTGTGCATTTAGCAGCAGTCTGCTTTCGGGAATAAATATTCTCGGCCTCTCTGTGCTCGATTTCTTTGATTTCTTCAGCAATAATATCCTTCTTCCGATAGTTGCACTGTTAACCGCCGTGTTTGTCGGTTATGTCATAACTCCCCGCGCCATATCCGGCGAGGTGGAAATAAGCTCCAAATTCAAATCCCGCCGTCTTTTCGGCATAATCATCCGCCTTGTAGCGCCTTTAAGCATCGTAATTATCCTCGTCAGCTCGATCTTAGGCGTATTCGGTGTGTTAAATATATGAAAAAAGCAGGGAAGCTATACGCGTTATAGCAACCCTGCTTTAATGATGAAAAAATATTTTATTCGGGCTTCGCCTCAATTTCGGTCTTAAGCTGCTGCTTTTTAGCAAGCAAAGCCTCTTCTAACGCTG
>JAZLCY010000069.1:0-4935 GCA_045614485.1 Eubacteriales bacterium | reverse complement strand
TATGCAGCTTGTAACCAACGGTCTCCGTAACGCATTCACAACAAACACCAACGAAACAGATTACCCTGTTCAGATGGCGGCAGTTGCAATAGTATCGCTTCCTCTGTTCTTAGTATTTATTTTCTTACGTAAGTATATAATGAAGGGTGTATCCCGTTCCGGAATCAAAGGTTAAGGGTTTTCGCAATCTCTCCGGCTATAATTTCCGCTCCCTCGCTTGACGTAGATTTCTACGTCTGCGTTCAGGATCAAAAATTCTATCTCGGAGATATCACGAAAACGCAGACGGTACTTTAAGTTAAGGTTTTCGTAATCTTTTCGGCTGTGATTTATGATTTCATTAAATTATTTTGTCGAAGAGTATTTGAAAAACCGTATAAAGTTGGTTTTTGGCTTAAGAAATTAAGCTTTTAACAATAAAACAAAACAAAAAAATAAAAATGGAAGGATGAAAAAACAATGAAAAAGATTCTTGTTGCACTTCTTCTTCTCATCGCAATGATGATGAACGTTCTTGTGCTTTCCGGATGCGATATGCTGTTCGGAGAAGAGGGTTCGGGTGACGGCGAAGAGAACGAATGGAACAACGAAGAGATTGAGGGTAAGATCAACATTACCTTCTATCACACCATGGGTGCTAACCTCAGAACAGTTCTTAACGAGTATCTCGTTAAATTTGAGGAAATGTATCCTAACATTCACGTAATCCATGAGCAGGTAGGTAGCTATGACGACGTTCGTACTCAGATCGCTACCGAGCTCACAGTAGGCGGCGGACCTAACATCGCTTACTGCTATCCTGACCACGTTGCACTTTACAACGTAGCAAAAGCAGTTAAGACTCTCGATGATCTTATCGACGGCGGTCTTGCAACCACCGATGCAGGCGTTATGGCTGATGGCACTGTTGCTACTCTCGGTCTTACCGCTGAGCAGAAGGCAGACTTCATCACAGGTTACTACAACGAAGGTAAGCAGTTTGGTGACGGCTTGATGTACACCATGCCCTTCTCTAAGTCTACTGAGGTTCTTTACTATAACAAGACATTCTTCGATGCAAACAAGCTCGAAGTTCCTACCACTTGGGAGGAACTGGAGGCTCTTTGCGCAGCGATCCTTGAGATTGACGAAAACTGCATTCCTCTCGGATATGACTCAGAGTCCAACTGGTTCATCACTATGTGTGAGCAGCTCGGTACTGATTATACCTCTGCAAACAATGGCGGTGAGTTCCTCTTTGACAATGCTGAGAACAAGGCTTTCGTTAAGGAGTTTATTGAATGGTATAAGGCAGGCTACGTAACTACTCAGGAGCTTTACGGCGGTTATACCTCCGGTCTCTTCACTGCTGATTCCAGCCAGCTTAACTCTTATATGTCTATCGGTTCTTCTGCAGGTGCTACTCACCAGGCTCCCAAGAAGGATGATGCGGGCAACTATCCCTTCGAAGTAGGTATTGCTCCTATTCCTCAGGTTAACGCTGAGAACCCCAAGGTTATCTCTCAGGGTCCCTCTCTTTGCATCTTCGGTGATACCGCAGAGAAGGAAGAGGCTTCTTGGCTTCTTGTTAAGTACCTTACCACTACCGCTGCTTTCCAGGCAGACTTCTCCGCTGCATCCGGTTACGTTCCCGTAATCAAGTCCGTTGCAGATGATGAGATCTATCAGGATTTCATTGCAAGCGCAAATGGTTACAAAGAGGGTATCGCAGCTCTTTCTGCAAAGGTTTGCCTTGAGCAGGAAAGCGCATACTACACCTCTCCCGCATTCAACGGTTCTTCCGCAGCTCGTGATCAGGTAGGTAACCTTATCCAGGCTTGCTTCAAGATCGAGGATGGAGTTGACGTTGACGCTGAGATGGATAAGCTCTTCAAGGCTGCCATCGACGAGTGTAAGTATCAGGCCGGTAAGAAGGACTAATCCTTACAAAAAACATTTGACGGTAAACTAAAGTATGAAAAATAATACCAGAGGTATAAAAACCACCAAGGCTATCTCGGTATTTCTCCTCATCGCCTTACTCGCTGCCGTTTTTACTTCCTGCGAATTTTTCGGAGGCGGTTCCGGCAGCGGTCGGGCGGAGAGAGTTGACTACGTAAGCGAGCTTACCCTCGATATGTCGAGCGATTCTCTTAAGCAGGTGGCTACCGTAAAAGCATATATTGACGGCGATACCACCCACTTCTACGTTCCGAAGTCGGTTAGCTCGTCGGGCGTTCTTAAAGCAAGATATATTGCGATAAACACCCCGGAATCGACAGGAAGAATAGAGGAGTATGGAAAAAAAGCCTCAAACTTCACCAAAGAAAAGCTTAAAAATGCCGAAAGCATTATTCTTGAGTCGGATAATGATAAGTGGAACGCAGACTCGACGGGTGACAGATATCTCGTTTGGGTTTGGTACAGAAATTCGGCAACCGAGGAATACAGAAATCTCAATATCGAGATTCTTCAGGAAGGCCTCGCAATCGGCTCAAATTCAGGTCAGAACCGCTACGGCGATACTGCTCTTGACGCTCTTAATCAGGCAAAAAATCTTAAGTATAACGTATTCTCAGGAGAGAAGGATCCCGATTTCTACTACGGAGAGGCTGTCAGCGTAACTCTTGCGGAGCTTCGTACCAACATTCAGAACTACGACGGTGTTAAGGTTGCGTTCGATGCTACGGTTGCAAGATGCTATAACGACGGTGTTTACGTAGAGGCTTACGATGAGGAGACCGGAACGCATAACGGTATATATATCTATTACGGTCAGGATCTCGCTCAGCTCGGCTCTAAGGGCCTTGGCATCATAAGCACTATCGGTAACTACGTTAAGGTCGTCGGAAAGGTTTCCTATTATGAAACGGGAAATTCTTATCAGGTAACAGACCTTAAGCTTAAGGCAAGAGAACCCGATAATCCCGACAATATCAAGCTTATAAGCTCCGGCAACGAAGTACCTTATACCGAGATCGATGCCGACCTCTTCACGAGCAAGGTAAGCAGAGTTGCTATTGTTGACGAAGAAGAGGTTCTCAAGGAATTCGATTACGCAGAGCTTCTTCTTGCAACGTCGGTTTCCATGAAAGGACTTGTGGTTGACAGTATTTATACTACGACCAACGAAGAAAGCTCCGATAAGGGAGCTATGACTCTCACCTGTAAGGTGGGGGACAAAACGGTTGTTGTGCGTACCGCCGTTCTTAAGGATGCGGACGGTAACATTATAACCGAGGAATACTTCGACGGTAAGACTATGGACGTTCAGGGCATAGTTGATTGCTTTGACGGCACTTATCAGATAAAAGTATTCAGACTTGATGATATCACTATAAAATAATTTATATTGAAAAGGAGTTATCATGAAAAAACTATTAGCTTTAGTTCTCGTTATGGTACTCGCACTTACCACCCTTACCGCTTGCTCCGTTGATGAGATCAAGGGCAAGGTAACTGATACGTTTGACGGCGTTAAGGAGACCGTTGGCGGTTGGTTCGGTATCGAGTTCCCCGACGATGACGAAAACAACGAAGGCGAAAACAACGAAGTTGTTTACGACGTTACCGCAGCAAAGAATTACCTCTTCCAGCTTTACAAGGATGAAAGCAAAGAAACTCCCAATAACTACACCCGTGTTAAGCAGGTATTCATCAACAGAGTTGCTCATCCTGTAACATGGACTACTGATAGTGAGCTTATCACTATTACCGAGACAGAGGATGGATACAACATTGTGTTCAACGAGAAGACCGATGTGGAAATCCCTTATACTCTTACCGCAACTATCTCTATCAATGGCGTTACCGAGACTCTCAGCTTTGAGAGAGTGGTACCCAAGTACGAGATGCTCACCTATGCACAGTACTTAGAGAAGCAGACCGGCGATAGCGTTACCATTCAGGGTATCGTTACTCTCGTTCGTGCTAAGAGCGCAGGAAACAGCCGTAACCAGCTCTTCATCCAGGATCTTAACGGCGATGGCGGTTACTACATTTACTACACCAACGAGGACCACGTTGAAAAAGACGGCCTTAAGGTTGGTATGACTGTAAGCGTTACCGGTATCAAGGAGATCTACGGTAAAACTCACGAGATCAAGGAAGCTGTTGTTAAGATCATTGATGACAGCATCACTACCATCAATCCTACCGATATTACCAGCATCTACGCAGCAGCTAGCTCCAGTAAGGATGCAGCTCTTCTTGATAAGCTTGGTATGCTCGTTACCATTCAGGGCGTAATTATCGGCGATCAGGATCTTGCAGAAAAGTCTCAGTATCTCTACTTCGAGCTTAACGGTGTTGAGTCTTACCTCAGAGTATATCACACTGATATCGGCGTTGGCATTATGACCGTAGAAGAAGAAGCTCAGATCTTCGCAGATCACCTTGCTCACAGAGATTACACTGCAACCATCACCGGTGTTGTTGACGTTTATAGCGATGCTATCTACATCAGCCCCGTTGGACCTACTCCTTTCGTATTCGGTTCTAAGGTTGAGAGAACTCCCGCAGAGAAGATCGATATCTCACTCTCCGAGATTGATATGCCTGCATCTATTGATAAGGCTACCGAAATAGTTCTTCCCGCAACCGGTACTACATATCCCGAAGTAAGCTTTACTTGGGAATCAAACAGCGATCTTGCAGTTGTTGCAGACGGCAAGCTTACTGTTACTCTTCCCGAAGAGACTACAACCGTAACCATCACTCTTACCGCTTCTTGCGAGGGTGCTGAAAACGTAGTTGAGACCTACAAGATCAAAATCGTTGCTCCTTCGAAGAATCCCTTTGTTCCTGAGAGCGTGGTTGCTCCCGTAGCAGATAAGGCATACAAGTTCTTCGTATTCAACGCACACCACAACGCAAACTTCTACTTCACCGGTGTTATTGACGGTAAGTATCTCCAGTCTTCCGAAAACTATGCAGAGGCAGTTGACGTATTCGTAG
>JAZLCY010000068.1:0-34662 GCA_045614485.1 Eubacteriales bacterium | reverse complement strand
TAACCGGGATCCTCTCGTCTATCTGCCAGCCGTGAGTGTCCTTTATGCAATGCGGAACAGGGAGCTTTCTTCCCTCCTGCGTTTGCATATATTCCGGAAAATGCGTATCCCTTGTGTATATGACCTCACCGGAAAATTCCTTGATCCTTTTTGCAACCGGTTCGACTATCGTTTGCGCCGCCGAAGAACCGAGCGCACCTGTTATAAAGTCATTTTGCATGTCAACTACAACGAGAATTTTCATAAGCTTCACCTCAATTTTTTTATCAACAATATTGTACCACAATACCAATTAAAATGCAAGGGAGCGAAATTCCCCTTTTTTTATCGCAATCTGCACAAAAAACCTCGTCACATATCGCGTTACTTTTGGAAGGGGACGATACTTACTTTCAGGAAGAATTTTGTTAGAATGGATTTGCTGATAAGGGCAGCGTACGGGCCCCGGTCAGCAAAGCAAAACGAAAGGAGCGCACCGTGAAAAAGAAAGCGAAATATAGCGACAGTCTTGCCGGAGCGATGTATTCTTACTTCATCTCATATAACGAGCCGGTCGGTGCGCCGAGCTTTTCGAAATTTGCAAGACACATCTCTGTAACTCTTGAGGACTTAACCTCGTTCAGAAAGCACAAAAGGTTTGATGCGGCATGGCGCGAATGCAGCGAAATCAGAAGGGATTACCTAATAGACAGTGCGCTTAGCAAGCGAATGGACGCATCGTTTACCAAATTTATTCTTTCCGACGTTGAGGCTACGGACAAAGAGGAAGAGAATATACACTTTATCCTTGAGGTGCTTGAGGATGAAACGAACAAGCATTAACCTTGCCGTTACGAAAAAGCAAAAGAGATTTATTGACGCAACCGAGAGCGAGGTGCTCTTCGGTGGGGCGGCAGGCGGAGGAAAATCATACGGACAGATGGTGGACGCACTGCTGTTCGCTATGAAATATCCCGGCTCGAAGCAGCTGATCTTACGAAGGACATTTGCCGAGCTTAACAAATCACTTATACGCACCTCACTATCCCTTTTTCCGAGGGAGCTTTACACCCTGAACTCATCTACCCACACCGGAAAATTCAAGAACGGCTCAATAATAGACTTTGGCTACTGTATGACGGAAAACGACGTTTATCAATACCAGAGCGCAGAATATGACGTTATAAGATTTGACGAACTGACCCACTTTACCGAGGGACAATACGTTTACCTTATATCAAGAGTGAGGGGTGCGAACAGCTTTCCCAAGCAGATAAAGTCCTCCACCAACCCGGGCGGTGTGGGACACGGCTGGGTAAAGAAGAGATTTATAGACAAAAAGGAAAGGGGCAAAAGCTTTGTTGGGGAGGACGGAATGAAAAGGATCTTTATCCCTTCCCTGCTGGATGACAACCGTTTTCTTTGCGAGGGCGACCCGGATTACAGAAAGCGACTGCTTGCCCTGCCCGAAAGAGAGAAAAAGGCGCTTTTATACGGCGACTGGGATATCTTTGAAGGACAGTATTTTTCCGAATTTTCAAGAGATAGGCACGTTATTGCCCCTTTTGAAATTCCGGATTCGTGGAGAAAGTACCGAACGGTCGATTACGGCCTTGACCGGCTGGCATGCCTGTGGATAGCGGCCGCACCGAACGGAAAATTCTACGTTTACAGAGAGCTTTGCGAATCGAATCTTACGATAAGCGAAGCGGCTCGCAAAATACTTTCCCTGACCCCGAAGAACGAGGACGTTTACGCAACCTTAGCCCCGCCCGACCTATGGAACAGAAGCCAGGAAACAGGAAGGAGCAAGGCGACGCTGTTCTCTGAATACGGAATCAATTTTACAAAGACCGCAAATGACCGAGAGGCCGGTTGGCTTTGCCTTAAGGAGCTTTTGGCAACCGATACTCCAAGGCTGCAGATCTTTTCGACCTGCACCGAAATCATCAGTTGCCTGCCTGCCCTGCAGATAGATAAGTTACGGCCGAGCGACTGCGCGACAGAGCCACACGCAATTACGCATGCGCCCGATGCCCTGCGCGGATTTGCTATATTCTATGCACGCCCACAGAACAAAAATGTCGACACACCGAAAACGACTTGGACGCGCGATATGTGGGAGGACTATTACAGCGCGGCAGATGAAGAAAGAAAATATCTGAAAAGAAAATACGGAGAACCGATTTGAATACAGAAAAACTATCAAAGGAAGAAAAGCTCGAATACTTCAAAAAGCTTTACGAAAATGCAAAAAACGGCTATTCTCCAAACCTTGATGCCTTTGAAAGATACATTAATCAGTACAAAGGATCAAGCGAGCTTGACGGCTCGGAAAACAGGGCCGTTACGGTAAGAAACATCACCTATGAAATGATAGAGAGCCAAGTTTCTTCGGATATTCCGCCGCCCAAGGTGGACACAGCCTGCTACAGCGAGAGAAGATCAAGATGTGCCAAGAGCATTGAAAGACTCCTTTATTCCGTAAGGGACAAGCTGAGATATGAGGAGATGAACGACATTGACGAAAGATACACCTATATCTACGGCGGCAGCGTTTGGTATGCCGAATGGGACAATGAAATACGGCTTGGCAAGGAGATAGGCGGAGTTCGCCTTTACTGCCTGCCCCCGAGATGCTTTATTCCCCAGCCTGCCGTTTACAACGTTCAGGATATGGAATACTGCTTTCTTGCGTTTACGACCACAAAGAACGAGGCGATAAGAAAATATTCCATACAGAAATCCGAAATAGCAAAGCTTGACACCGATTGCGACGGTACGGACGACGAGGCCTGCGTTAACCTTGTTATCACCTTTTACAAGGATGACGAAGGGCAGATCGGCAAATTCATCTTCTCAGGCGAGGTAGCAATACTCGATATGCCGAGAGCATACGAGAGAAAGGAGCTTTTCTGCACAAGGTGCGGCAGGCCGGCACAGGAATGCGAGTGCGAAAATCAGTCGCTCAAGTCTATATCAGTGCCCGAAGAATTGCTTCCGCGCGGTGTTTTTTACCCCGACGGAGCACCGGACTTGCCGGGTATATCTGTTAACGGCAGATGTAAGATCCCATACTACACACCGAAGAGCTTCCCGATCGTTATAAGGAAAAACACCTCGGCAGACGGAGTTCTTTTTGGCCAATCGGACTGCGAGTACATAAGACCCGAGCAACAGGCCATAAACAAGATAGAATCAAGGATCCTGCAAAAGCTCTTAAGAGCAGGCGTTACCCCTGTCGTGCCCGAGGATGCAACCGTTTCGATCAACAACTCTGTTTTTGGCCAGGTTATCAAAATGAAGCCGGGCGAGAGCCTTTCCCAATACGGTAAGGTAGACACCACTCCCGATATTTCGCAGGATATAGCGGAGGCCGAAAGACTTTACGACCACTCAAAGAGAATACTCGGTATATCGGATGCGCTGCAAGGTCTTGACACGGCAAAGAACGAATCGGGCTATTCAAGGCAGCTCAGAATATCGCAAGCAACAGGACGCCTTGAATCGAAGAGAAAGATGAAGCACACGGCTTATGCCGACGTTGACCGAATAATCTTTGAGCTTTATCTTGCATTTGCGGACGAACCGCGAGCACTCGTTTACAAGGATGCCTACGGCAGAGTTCATAATGCAAGCTTTAACCGATACGATTTTATCGAGTTTGACGCAAAATCATCAAGCCTTTATTATGACGACGCATACCTGTTTTCCGTTGACCTGAACGGAGGTGCGGAATATCAGCGAGAGGCACTGTGGCAAAGGAATCTTGAAAACCTGAAGGCAGGAACTCTCGGTGATCCGACAAGCCCGATCACCCTGCTTCGCTACTGGCAATGCCAGGAGAGAGCACACTACCCCTATGCAAGAGAAAACGTTGAGTATTTCACCCTTGCACTCGAATCGAACAATGCTATGACGGAAGGAGCGGATGAGCTTTATGGCAACAAAGAAACCGGCAACCTTGCAGGACTATATTGACAAATATCTCAGCGATAACAAGGAGCTTACCTCACCGAAAAGCTACGAAGAATTCATAATGCACGGCGGCCGCGGTGCATCAGTCGTTGGAAGCGAAGGAAAGCTTAGCGCAGAGAAAAGCTACGCAAGATCGCTCTCAACGTACGGAAAACGAGCTGAAAGGCTTGGAAGCGACGGACTTGCCGGCAGCGGATATGCAAGATACATCAACGACGCGGCAAAAAGGCAAAAAGAAGCCTCTTACGAAATGGCGCGAGGCGGCGAGCTATCTATCGCCGCGGAAAACAGAAGCGGCTATGCCGAGTATCTTGCAAAGCTGACGGAGGGTGCAAAAAAGCTGCGCGATGACATTCTTGATAAGCTTGAGGGCTCGATGATGACGGACTATGACAGCGTTTATAAACTTGCGCTGACCCTCGGCCTTCCTGACAAGGATGCCGATGCAGTAGCTAAGCTGACAACCGAAACGGCGATCAAAAAGCTGAGCGACAAGGCGATAATGGACGTTACCGAAAAAAGAATGAGCAAAGCACAGGCTCAAAAATATGCCATGAGCCTCGGCCTGCCCGAATCAGAGGTGGAAAAAATAGCCAACTACGCAGAATACATCAACCAAACAATCAATTACGAAAACACGCCGAACAATTACCTTGACTACCTCAAGGATCAGATCGGCGAATAACAAGAAAGGGATACGATATGAAGAAAACAAATAACAGCGAGGCATACATGAGCTATGCCTACGAGGTAAAAGCACCCCGAAAGAACAAGGATACAACCCCCAAGGCAACAAGGACGGCCGCAAGCGGCGACCTCAGAGCAAGAGGAGGAAAGACTCATGGATGAGTACATCCCCGAAGCTGAAGTGCCGACGGTAGAAGAGGCGCTGCAAGAGGACGCAGAGGACACCGACAGGGTGGAAGCAGATCCGGACGAGCCCAAAGATGCGGGCGAGATCGACTATGCCAAAAGGGTGGAAGAGGACCTTGACGAGATACGCAGGCAGTTCCCCGCCCTTTACGGCATCACGGACATCTCAGATCTGAAGAACCCCTTGCGCTTCGGTGCGCTGCGCGATCTTGGACTTACCGTTAAGGAAGCGTTTCTTGCCAGCGGCGGAGCAAGATCCGTTTACGACAACAGAGCGCACCTTACGGCATCCGTGCCCAAAAGGGCATCAAGCGGAATTGAGATGACGAGGAAGGAGTACGAGGTTGTTAAGGACCTTTTCTCAAGCCTCTCCGATTCCGAGATAAAAAAGCTCTATCAGAGAGCAACGAAATAAGAAAGGAAAACACAATATATGTTTAAGTACATCAGAACACTCAACGCGTGCTCCGGCATCGTTGAAACATTTAACCTGCCTGCACCTATCTCCGAAGATATGCAGTGCGATGTAGGTACTATCTGCTGCATTGACGACGGCAGACTTTCAAGCGCAAAGTCAGATAACGGCGCAAAATATCTCGTTCTTTCAAACCCCAATAAGAAGGGCGAGCAGACCTGCCTTAGAATTATGCCCGGCATGATTCTTGAGGCCGAGGCATACTTCAATGCCAACGATTGCAAGGTGGGCGACGGCGTTACGTTCATAGTGAGCCCTGCAAACCGAGTTGACTGCGTTGAACTTGGCGGTACAGACGGCGAGATCATTGCGAAGAGCCTGTCCAACACCGTAACAATCATTGTACATTAAGGAGGATAAAAAATGATTATTTATTCAAAGAGCTCAGGAGCAAGAGATTCCTTTATCGGAAGACTTGAAACTCCTATTAAAATGCTTATCGAACACGAAAGCGACATTCTTGCAAAGAAGGGCAACGTTGCCGAGATGCTCTTCAACACCGAAAAGAGCAATCGCTTTGGCGAAACTATCATCGCTTCGACCGACTTTGACGTTTTCCAGGCGACAAACGAAGGTACCGGCGCATCGGTTGACAATATTACCGAGGCATACAAGAAGTTTATCGAGCACATTCAGTTCACTAAGGAATTTATCATCACTGCCGAAATGATGGAGGATGCCACCGTTGGCATTGCAGCCGAGGCGAAAAGAAGGGTCGAGAACTTTACAAGAGCCTACTACAAGACGATCAACAAGCTTTGCACACAGGCTCTTGCAAACGGCATGAATGAAACGACCAACTTTGCCAACGCGAAGGTAGATCTTACCACTGCGGACGGAAATCCGCTCTTCTACAAGAGTCACAAGTGGGGCACTTCCACCGGAACAAACGGCTTACAGTCCAACTATTTCTACGGCAACATTTTCACCAAGAAGGGCTCCGCAGAAGCATCCTGCGAGGCCTTTGAGGAAGCACTCACCGAGCTTGCGTTCAAGATACGCAACATGAAAGACGAGAACGGCGAGCCCCTTGGCTACGTGGCAGACACGATCGTGCTTCCCGGCAACCGCCCCCTTGCCGAGACTGTTGTTAAAAAGGTTTGCGGCAGCTTTGGCACTACCGGTTCTTCCAACAACGACATCAACATAAACTACGGCCTTTGGAACGTAATCGTGCTTCCCACCTGGCAGGCAAATGCTGACACCTGCCTTATCATGTCAAGCGAGGCAAACAAGAACCTTTGCGGAAATATGTTCTTTAACCGCGTTCCTCTTACAGTTACAAACTGGGTTGATTACCATACCGGCAACTATATCTGGAACGGCAGATGCCGTTTCGGTGTTGGTTTCGGCTCATACAAGCACATCGTGTGCGCAGTTAACTCGGACAACGCAGTAACCAACGCGTCAGCTCTCTGATAACAAGAGGATCTGATCCGGCTTGCATTGATTTTGCATAAAGACGGATAAACGGCCGCCACCCTAACTTACCAAGGAAATACTTCAGGGTAGGCCTTGATAAAAGTGTGGCGGCTTATTTTTTTCAAAAAAAGGAGAAATCCATGACATTAACAGACATAAAAAACGAGATCGCCGCACTTGGATTTGATGCGGATATCTCTATAAACTCTTCCCTGATCTTTTCAATCAAACGAGCGCTCAGAACCATCTACACCGAGCGCGGCGAAACCGCAGTTTTAGACATATATCAGGAGCCGTTCCTACCGAGCATTTACCACGAGAGGATCGTGCATCGCGGCGACAGCGGAGATACCGTTATCAAGGTTTTTGGCGCGGCATATGCCTTTGCCGCATCGGGAATCGGCGGTTTCAGGGTGAGATCCGGAAACATAACGCGTGAATACAGCTTTAATTCCCAATTCAGCGAGTTCAGCGGTGTATTGGAGGGGGATGGCGAAATAACCTTTTTCGGAAGATATATGTTCGTTGTTTACGACCTCTCCGTATATGATGCTATAAAGAGCGAAGATCCCCGGGATATCACCAGGCACACGGGAGTTACGGCATACGAGCTCAAGAGGTTCGCAAAAGACTATATGTTTGCCGTTTCGGTACCGAAAAATGAATACGGAAGGGATATTCCCGGCGCATCCGTGCATAAAGATATCCTCTCGGTGCCTTCAGGCTACCGCGGAAGGATCCGCATCAAGTACCGAAAGGGTATTCCCGATATTTCGCAGGACACACCGGACGAGCAGATCAACCTTCCGGAAGAATACCATTCCCTGCTCCCCCTCCTTACAGCAAGCTACGTTTGGCTTGATGACGATGCGGAAAAGGCGCAGTACTATATGTCGCTCTACCGCGACGGAATGGCGGCACTGAAGCTTTACACCTCCAAGGAGGTGAACTCCTCATACACCGACGTTGTGGGGTGGGCATAATGAACGTAAAACGCAATTACTTTAAGGGGAGGAGCGACTATACCGTTTTTTACCGGGCACTGCGCGGAGTTGATTTTTCTGCAAGGCACTCGCAGGACAGAAGCAGGCTTGCCTATATCGAAAATATGTATCGCGACTACGAGGGGGACGACCCGGAGGCGATAGTGAGTGTTCCCGGCTTTCGCCCCCTGTGCCGACTCGACGGCAAGATCAACTCCCTTTTCGAAAAGAAGAGCTCGGACGGAAAAACGTCTATCATTGCGCACGCAGGGGAGATTCTTTACTCATTAACCTTTACAGAACAAGGAATAAAGGCCAACCGGATAAGCACGTTAAAAAACACGAAAAGCGCCGCCGTGAACTTCGGAAACGACCTATTTATTTTTGACGGCGAAACGTTAACCAAAATAAGCGATGATAATACTGCCCACAAGGTTGGAGAAGATGGGGCTATGCCATACGTTCCGACAACCTTCAAGGAGGGCGAGCCTTACGAACAGAGAAACCTTTTGACCGACGTTTGCAAAGAAAAATTCACGATAGCCTCATCAACCTTTGTTTCATACGGCACTCCCGACCTTATCTATAAGATAACCGATGCCGAGGCGCTTACCTGCGCTGTTACCGGCGTGCAGCCAACCTTTATGGGCGATGAGATCAACATTCCCTCATACGCGACGATAGGAAAGCTCTCCTACCGGGTAGAAGAGGTGTGCGACGGAGCATTCAAGGGAATGAAAAAGCTACGAACCCTGACGGTGCACGAAGGACCGCTGAGGATAGGAAAGGAGGCCTTGCGCGACTGTGCCGGCCTTGAATATGCAAGACTTCCCAACTCACTGATAGAGATAGACAGCTACGCGCTTTCGGGCTGTGCCCGGATGCAGAGTCTTTCATTAGGTAAGGATCTTAGGAAAATAGGAGAGGGTGCGCTTGACGGATGCATAAGCCTGAGCTACGTTGACTACGCTGGCAGTGAGGAAAGCTTTTTCGAAATAGAGAACGCACAAACGGTAAGCTGCACCGTGAATTTTAACAGCATCAGCCGACTTATGAATATCAGCCTACCCCTGAAAACACCTGCTAAGAGGGTTATCAGCATTGTTATAAACGGCAAGGACTTTCCACTTTTTGACGAGATGAAAAACTCGGAAGATGAGGTGTGCGCAGTTGTGGTCAGGATAACGGACAGCGCTGATATTGAGGGCAAGGAGGCTACGGTTACGCTTGAAGCTATCCCCGACAGGCCGCTTGCGCAAACAACGGATGCCGACCTGCTATCCTCAAGCCCCTGCACTGCGCTTGAAGCCGTTCTCGGCTGCACGGTGGCGGAGGCATTTGACGGAAGAATATTTATCTCGGGCAACCCCAAACTGCCCAACACAGTAATTTATACGGCAAGAGATGAAACAGGAAATAACAATCCGCTTTATTTTGGCAGCTATAACTACTTCAATGACGGAATCGCATCATATCCTGTGGTTTCCCTGCTTGCAACGGCAGACTCTATCGCCGTGTTTAAAGAGGATGATGACGGTTGCGGCAGCATCTTTTATCATTCGCCTATGGCAACAGACAGCGCATTAGTTCCTAAGATATACCCCGTGTCGTATATTCACAGCGGAATTTGTGCATCGGGAGATTCGATCTCCTTCTATGACGATCCTGTTTTCGTTACGAAAAAGGGCATCTGCGCACTTGATAAAAAGTCGATCAACCTGCAAAGGAGCATTGCCTGCCGCAGCCATAACGTTAACCCGGAACTTCTGGCGTTACCGCAAAAAGAGATTCGCCTTGCGAGGTGGTGCGGCTATCTTGTGGTGGCGGCAGAGGGGAAAATGTTTTTGGCGGACTCAAGGGCAACCTTCAGGCACGAAAGTCAGGACACAGAATACGAGTGGTTCTACCTTAGCGGTATCGGAAGCTACACCGATGACAGCACGGTTTACAGATATACGTCGGTAAAAACTAACGGATTTTATCTTCCGGCTGATCCGGACGGGATCGTTAGCGATACTGTTTACAGCTACTCCGACGAGAACGGAAACATAATTTTCTTCACTGTGGCTGACGGAAAAAGATACAGGGTTTACCCAACGGAGCAAAAAGCAGGCGGTAGCTTCAGCCCTGCAACGGCACTGCTCTCTATAAACGAACAGAGGCTCCTTTTCGGCACGGAGAACGGCTACGTTATGACCTTCAACAACGATATGCGCGGCAAAAATCCGGACGGAACAGCCGCAAGAACACGCATATTGCACCCTGCTTATTACGGATTTGACAGACACGCGCCAAGATATGCTATCAAAACGGCATATGACAACTGCTCTGTGCCGCACCTCGAGAAAAACACGGTTAAAGGATCGTTGACACTGAAATGCGGAGTTCGCGGAAGCGCAAAGCTACACTGCGAAATAGGCACGGACAACGGAGATTGGAGCACAGTTGCTACCCTTCCAAACGCCCTGCTTGACTTTTCGGATCTCGACTTCTCCACCCTTTGCTTTTGCACCACTGACAATACTACCATTTCGATCGAAGAAAAGAAAAAGGCTTGGGTAGAGAAGCAGATCTCAATATATTCCGACGAATACAAAGCGCCTATCAGGATATACGGAATGACCTACCGCTTTACAGTTAAGGGAAACATCAAAAACAACCGATAAGAAAGGAAAAATATGACCAAGATAATTACAACCGAAGAAATAGAAGAAAACGCAGTTGCCTCTCTCCCCACGCGACCAACCGAGTCGGTTTCCTTTGGCGGAAAGGGATATACCTCAGCCGAGATGAAGGCGGCATTCGACCGCCTGCCGACACTTATCGCAAAAAGGCTTAACTCCCTGATCCTCGATATCGAGGGAGGCGAGGTGCTTGCAAACATCCCAACCGGGATAGAAGCTATGCCAACACTCAAAGCGCTTATTGACGGCATTGAGAATGAAAGATTTGCATCGGCTATGGCTGTTTTCGGAATGCCGCTTAACCTTTTTCTCCTGCAGCTGCGAGCCGACGTGGACAAGCTTATGGAAGAAAGTGCGGCAACGGAGGCTGATGCATGAAGATAACCTATGAGATATACAAAGACGTGCCCCACCTCACCAAAGCAGATATGAGCGACGCAAAAGAACTTACGGTTAACGTTACACGGGGCGATGCCATATGCGTTAAATTCGCAGGCGAGGAAAGAAAGATCTCGCGCGGCTATGCCACCTTCAATACCGAGGGGCTTAAGGATGACGTTTATCGCATAACCCTTTTTACAAAGAGCGGCGCGCACGAGCTTATCCCTATCAGCATAGCATTCGGCACGGCAAAGCTATACCACAAAGACGAGCTTACAGCAGCACTCTACGGCTCAAATCTTGACCTGTTAGAAAGAGTGGACAGCCTTAGCGAAACGATAAAGAAATTAAACGATGCCGTTTTTGGCAGTAAATTATTTTAAGGAGGAAAAGATGAAGAAATTAATAGCTATTATACTTACCGCGCTTGTTCTTTGCTCGGTGCTCTCATTCGCCTGCGCCGCCTACTCTGACAACGCAGAGAATATGCCGGAAGGATCGGTGGTTGATACCGAAAATGCCACCACAGAAAATGAAGCGACATTATTGGGGGCAGCTGATACGGAAGAGGGCGCGAAAAACCCCTTTGAAGCGGTGTTTGAAAAGGTTAAAGAACGCTCTGACACAATATTCTCAGCATTGACGCTTATCGGCTCGCTTGTGCTTGCCTTCACTTATAAAAAAGGGCTTTTACCTGCACTCGGCGCATCGCTCGGTAAGATCGGCGACTCAGTGAAAAAGATAAGCGACGCAACCGAAGCAAGCATTACAAAAAGCGAAGGTGCGATCATTGATATCGACACACGCGTTCAGGATATAAAAAACCTTTTTGAAAGACTTGATGAGAAGGTTGCCGACCTAAATACGAAGCTGGTGGCAGTTGATGAAGAAAGAGAAAGAGGCGAGATGACGCGCATTCTGATGCGCTCGCAGATAGATATGCTTTACGACATATTTATGACAAGCTCCCTGCCCCAATATTCAAAGGATGCCGTTGGCGAGAGGATCGCCGCGATGAAGCTTTTGCTTGAGAAAGGAGGGGAATAAACCGTGAATAAGCGCCCCATACTTGCCGCGCTGATCAACGCATCAGCCCTTGCGATTTCAATACTGCCTGCGGCAATCTGCACGTGCTGTTACTTTCCGCTATGGATAAACAAAGGGCCCGCAACAATTATCTCGGGCATATCGCTCATACTCATTCTCATCTCAGCGATACCCTTGTTTAAAATTCTGAAAAGCCATTTTGCGTCTGCCTCGGCATATATGGTGTGGCTCGTTTTATTCGTGCTTTTCTTTATGCTATCAAGGATAGCAAATGAGATGACCGTTATCTCCTTCGTTGGTTTTATCACAAACGTTGCGGGTGCGATACTTTTCTACATAGCAAAAAGAGTTAATGAAAAGGAGTAAAAAGGCAGAATGCAACGACTTGAGGACGGACTGCTCTACGCATCCACAATACCGAAAAACGCAGGCAATATTATAGTTAAAAACAGCGGAAAAATTATCGCCGCGATCACCGCCCTGATCGCCGTTTTGCTGACGTTTACCGACGTAAGATTCCTGGGAATTTCCGGCAAGGAATTTACCGCAAACCTTTTTATAATGACGGTGGCGGCATACCTGATGTACTTTTCTATGGAGGATGCCGGCGAAAAGCTTGCCGAGGAATGCGATGAATACACAGCGGCCGCAAAAAAACTTTCCGCACTTGTGGGTAAGATCGGAGGAGAGGATATAGCAGGACTAAGAAAATACTGCACCCAATACTCCACCGACGAGCTGAAATACAGGCGCGAAGGCTACATTGTGGCAAACGGATACACTCCAGAAGAATTCGCAAGGTGGCAAAGCGGCGAAACATTTTCAAAAAGGACGGAAAAGATATTCAGGCGAGCCGAGAGGTGCAAGAGCATAAGCCTCACACCGACGGCGCTGATTACCCCCGACGGTTGCGAAAGAAGAAGCGAGCTTAAAAACCCGACAAGGTTCAAGATACCGAAAATGATAGTTAAGCTTATCCCCTCCTCCGTTTGTATGACCATTACAGTTTCGATCATGCTCACCACGAAGGGCGGAATGAGCTGGGCTGTGGTGATCGAGGGGCTTCTGAAGCTGGCGAGCCTGCCGATAATAAGCTTTAAGGGTTATGCCGCAGGCTATAACCACGTGCGAAGCTCGAAGCTCTCCTGGATAAACACAAAGATCAAGATCCTTGAAGCATTTATAAGGCAGAAAGATCTTTATAGCACGACAAATACGGAAGAAAACGCACTTATTTGCCTACCCGTGTAAAAAGAACGAAAAAACGGCAGGGACACCCAAGCGGTGTTCCTGCTTTTTATTTTTTATCTGTATTTATGATGAATATTGACTTTAGAGCCTGATTATGCTAAAATTTAGATATAGAAAATGAAAGGAGGGCACTTGGTGTGAAATACAACGAAAGCAGTGGCGAAATAGAAATTTCCTGCAGGGAATTCGTTCGATGTGCAAGGCGCGGCATCAGTGTTGCCCTGCCATTTGACGAGGATGAACCTACCCTCTCTCCCGAGGTAGCAAAAGATACCAAATTTGAGTTAGAATTTACACTTTCAGGCTACCCCGTGCGACTTTTTTGCCCTGCAAGATGCAATTCGCGCGGCGAAATTGAGCTGAGAGTTCCCACCGATTCAAGCCCGTACAGGCCAAATAAAACAACGGTTGCACAAGCAAGAGCCGAAGGCTTTATAACGGCATACGCCTATGCTACGAAAAACGGCAAAAAAGACGTTGTAATAAGATATTTTTACCACAACAGGCAAACCGGCGAAGAGAACGAGGTGTACGAGGCTACCTCGATCAAAAAGCTTGGAAGCTTTTTTACAAAATGCCTGATCTCAAACGAGATATATGCAAAGCCCGAGGTTGAGCGCGTTACACTGCGCCTGCCCTCAATGAGAGGCGCAAAATTCCCATACGAGAAGGTGCGCGATGGGCAGGATGAGCTGATGCAAACGGTTTATCATACCGTTGCAAGAGGCGGAAGCCTTTATACGAGCGCACCGACGGGTACGGGAAAGACCGTATCCACTCTCTACCCCGCAATCAAGGCGCTTGGCAAGGGGAAGTGCGATAAAATATTCTATTTTACTCCAAAAACAACGACGGCAACCGTTGTCAGCGAATGTATAAAAAGGATGTGCGACACCGGAGCGAATATACGCGCAATAATCATTCCCTCCAAGGAAAGAGTGTGCGAGTGCTCGCTTATCTGCCGCACCTCACACGAGCTTTGCCCTATGGCGAAGATGAATAAGCTTGCAGATGCCGTGATAGATATTTTTAACACGGGTGTGCCTGTTGTTGATATTTCAGAGCTTCAGTCTGCGGCTAAGAGGCACAACGTTTGCCCGCATGAGATCGCTCTTACGTATGCCGAATTATGCGACGTTGTTGTGTGCGACCTGAATTACCTATTTGACCCTGCAGTTTATATACGGCGCTTCTTCACGGACGGTGGCAACTACGCCTTCCTTATCGACGAGGTTCACAACCTGCCCGACAGAGCGCGCGAGATATACTCGGCGGAAATTACGCTTGAAAAGGTGCTTTCACCTGCAAAAAGCATGCTTATCGGAGAGTTATCCCCCTTGAAAAACGCGACACGGGTGGCTACGGACGAGCTTCGCGAGTTGCTTTTGCCCTACACTGCCGAAAATCTTTACAAGGACGAGGAAGGCAAGAAGGTATCCTTCAATCACCTTTCGGAACCACCTGCCGAGCTTTACGGTATATTCGATAAGCTTATAGCCTTGACAGAGGATGAGATATACAATTCCTACTCAGCGGTTGACGAGGACAAGAGCAAAAGAACAAGCTTTTTAAGAGATTACTACTATACACTCAAAAAGTTCCGCACGTCCCTTGAAGTGTTTGACTCGGGATTTGAGTTTTTCATATTCCTTAACGGAGATGAAATGAGAATAAAATGCTTTTGTATCGACCCGGCAAACGAGATCTCAAAAAGGATCAACAAAGGAAAAAGCGCGATCTTCTTTTCCGGTACGTTATCCCCCCTTTACTATTACAAAGCAACGCTGGGCAACGACCCGGGCGCAAGAGTGCTTGAGATAGACTCCCCCTTCTCCGAGGATCAGCTGTACGTTGCAATAATGGACAAGGTCAGCACAAGGCTTGAGGAAAGAGAAGACACACTCGGTGCGGTTTGCCGTGTTATAGCGGCAACAGTATCAGCAAAGAGGGGCAACTACATGATCTTCTCACCGTCCTTTGCATATTCCGAAAGGCTGGCTAAGGTCTTCAGCGCAAAGTATCCCCAAATCAAGATCCTTTCGCAAAAGAAGAATATGAGCCGAGAGGAAAAATCAGAGTTTCTTAAAGAATTCGAAAAAGAGAGCGACTCATATCTTATCGGCTTTTGCGTTATGGGCGGCATCTACTCCGAGGGAATCGACCTTGCAGGCGACAGTCTTATAGGCGCGGTTATCGTGGGTATCGGGATGCCATCGCTTTCCTGCGAGCGAGAAGCTATGGCGGCATACTACAACGAGAAGTATGAGGAGGGCAAGCAATTTGCCTACGTTTACCCCGGAGTTAACAGGGTGCTTCAGGCGGCAGGCCGAGTTATAAGACGAGAGGATGACAGAGGCGCAATCGTGCTTATAGACGACCGCTTCGACGATCCTATATATAAAACAGTTATTCCAAAGCATTGGTCCGGCATACGATACGTTCAAGACCCGAAGGTGTTGCGTGAAGAGCTTGGCGAATTCTGGAAAGAGCATAACAAAAAAGATTAGGCGAGAGCAATAAGCTCCCGCCTTAATTTTTTTGGCACAGTTTTTAGTTGTTTTTATCTCTTTTTGTTATATTTTTTACGTTCCGTGATGGAATTTTTCTTTGTTTTATAATATTTTTGCGATTTTTCCCAAAATAAAGATCTTCCGAAAACACATCGTCTACAGTTTTTGATACGAGCAGTTTCCCGCCCATCTCAGCCTCATATTTACGGCATATTATAAATAGATCCTTCTCGCACTTTGATTCAAATGACACCGTTAATGAAAGATAAGATCCCATCAGCATTTCGGGATCTATATCTTCAGAGAGCGTTTCTAGAGCATTCTCACATTCCGCGCGCAACCTTCTGTAAAAGCCGTTAAAACGCGCCTCCCCATCACCTCCCGGATCGACACACGGAAAACTCCCCTTCAGAAGAATAACAGGACGGTTTGATCGCTTATATATTTTAAAGATACTATCTTCCCTTACCGAATACATAGAAGTTCCCCCTTAAGACCTTTTTATATCTTATTCAGAAAAACGCGGATTCTTGCAAAAAAAGGAAAACTGCCCGTGCGCACCTTAAACGCACGGGCAGAAATGCCTTGATACATTTTTTATCGAAAGGAAACTTTATCAAATATTGGTTAAAAAGCCTTTTGCCACAGGCTATTAAAGCAAATGAACGGGAAGGTCCTGACCAAACGAATAACGGGCAAATCCGTCCTTTTCGGGTGCAGATGCCTTGGTGAGCGCCTTCTTTTTGGTTGTAGTTTTCTTCTTGGGAGTTTCGCACTTTTCTTCCACCTTGGGGATCATAACCTCAACCACCTCGGGCGAGATGTTTGCGATAACGGTGGAGTTCTGCATATCGGGTGCATCCGACTTAACGGCAGTGTAACCGTTGTTTGCAACGCGCTTGATTGAATTCTTACCTATTGGCATATTCTTCTATCTCCTTTGCAAGCTTTTTATATTCGAGCGATGCCCTGCTGTACGGCTTGTATGCAACAACAGGCTTTGAGTTATCCTGCGACCACTCCACAGCGCAGTCTATCCTGATTATGCTCTCGAAGAGCCTGCAGTTATCAAGCTCGCCGAGAATCTCAACAGTTTGCTTAAAATACTTCTTTCTCTCATCAGCCTTGGTGATCGCGATACCAAGCACCTCAAGGGTGGGTGCGATGCCCTTCACCTTTCCGATAAAGTCAAACATATTTGCAAGACCAAAAAGACCCCACGGGCTTGCCTCAACAGGAATGATAACGTAATCACAGGCGCACATAATATTCATAACCCAGCCACCGAGCGTGGGAGGGGAATCTATCAGAACGTAATCGTAGTAGCCGCGCGCAATAATGGGTGCAAGGCACTTTTTAAGAATGATCTCCCTTTGCCACTTTGAAAAGAGGTCGAACTCGATCGAGCTCATAAGAGAGCTTGAGGGAATTATATCAAGCCCCGAATACTCGGTGTTGACAACGTAATCGGTAAGATCGCGCTCTTCCTTAATACCCGTGTAAAGATTTTTGCCACCCTCGGCAAATGCAAGCGACCTTTCCTCATCAAAGAATGAAAGGGTGAGGTTCATCTGCATATCACCGTCAATGCAAAGCACACGAAGGCCGGACTTCGCCATAGCGCACGCAATATTAGAAACAGTAGTCGTTTTACCGCTGCCACCCTTGTTATTAGCAAATGCTATAACCTTTGTTTTACTCATTTTTATCTCCTGTTTTTTTCACACGGGGTACCGTTTTTATCGTCCTCCGCAAGAAAAGCTATAATATCTGCAAGTCCCTCGCCCGTTACGGCACTGACGGGGAATATCTTCTTGCACCCCGCAAGGCGAAGCCATCTTTCCACCCTTTCGATATTCGCATCAGGCTTATCAATGCCCGAAATAATACCGATAACCTCGCGGTTTACAAGGCTGGTGATACACGGCGAGAATATGGAATAAGGCTCGTTTGCACTAAGCACAAGTCCGACAACGTCTGCCTCATACGAATAGAGCGCCAGCGCACCGCTTGTCTGTCGAAGCTCGGTATATTCGCCGGGGGTATCTATAACCGTGTCAAGATAGTTCACGTATTGGGTTTTATAATAGTGTATTTCTTCACCGCGCAGGGCCTGGGTCAAGGTAGTTTTGCCTGCCGCAACCCTGCCGATCAAAATAATCTTTTTCATCTTTTTAAAATTAGGTCTTTGTGATCTCGCAGCAGGTGTAACCGAGCTTGTTGATCACGTATTCTCTGATAGCAGTGAAAGCAGATTCAACGCTTGAAACACTGCCGGATATGATGAGAGTTCCTGTAAATCTATCCACAAATCCGATATCAGCGCCGGAGGACTTGATAGCGATATCAGCCGCGATAACCGCGCTTTCTGCAGGGCTTATCGTTAAAACACCGATAGCGCTCCTTGTGTAATCAGTTTTGGGGTCAAGACCGAGCTTTGTATAAAGCACGTCATCGGGATTAGCAATTATATGGCAGAGAGTTACCTGCTTACCGGGTACCAGCTCCTGCACTATTCTCATATTTTCTCTGAGCTCCATAGCATTTTCTCCTATGATTTAATTTAACACGGGTAGGCTTTAAAGCTTATCCGCCGATCTGACACTTAAGGCCGCTTTCCTCAGCAACTGACAAAAGATACTCCATTTTCTCTCTTGAGGGCGGTTCAACGTCTTTAAACGAATAGCTCCTGCCAAGGCCGAAATACTTATCCTGGCCAAGCCTGTGATACGGCAGAAGATGATGCTCCCGAACAGTTCCGAGGCTCTTTGCAAAGCGGCTTATCTCACGAACCGCGTCGGCCGTGTCATTAACTCCGGGAACTATCGGCGTGCGAACTATAACCTCAACACCGCTTGCCGCAATTTTTCTTGCATTTTCAAGGATAAGCGCGTTATCAACGCCTGTATATTCCCTGTGCTTTTCGGGATCGATAAGTTTTATATCCATAAGGTAGAGATCAAGGTAGGGCAGGAGCCTTTCTATCTCGGAATAGGCCGTGCTTGCCGCCGACTCAATAGCGGTGTGCAGCCCCTCTTCCTTGCAGGCCTTAAGAAGCTGTGCGGCAAAATCCGCCTGGCAAAGCACCTCGCCGCCCGAAAGCGTTACGCCGCCGCCCGATCGCCTGTAATAAGGCTTATCCGCAAGTATTTCAGGCATGATTTCGTCAACGGTAACGTCATATCCAACCGTTTTTTCCTTGCCTGCCTCGATAAGAGTTTCTATCTCCCACCTTTGCGATTCGGGGTTTGAGCACCACGCGCATCTCATTCGACAGCCCTTGAAGAAAACTATCGTTCGAATGCCCGGCCCATCATGAATTGAAAAGCGCTGAATATTGAATATTCTTCCCTTCACGGCTATCCCCCTTTCCTATAATTACTCGGTATATACGTCAACCGTAATATCCGACTCTACTTTTATGTATTTTTCGTTTGTTTCTGTGCCATCCACCGTGATTTTCGTTACACGGGGGCCCATATTGTGGTAATTTACCGTTACTGTATGTCCCCTGAAGCGACGGGATGCACTAACCTCTTTCCAAGAGGTTGGGAGTGCGGGACTTATCACCAAGCCCTCGTAATGAGGCTTGATACCGAAGATATATTCCTCAACAGCCATCATCATCCAAGCCGACGTACCCGAAAGCCAGGAAACGCCTGCCATACCCTCAGAAAGTGCCTCGGGCGAGCGTATGTTTGAGGAATAGATATACGGCTCTGCGTTGTATCTGTCAACTCCGTATTTTGAGATAATATTGTCGGGGATAAGATCCCTGTATATTCTGTAAGCCAAATCCCCCTTACCAATCATACAAAGAGCCATTATAGCCCAGGTGTTTGCGTGGCAGAAAACGCCGCCGTTTTCGCCAATGCCGGGCTGAGCAAAGGTAAGCTCTGTTTCGGGGGTGGGATAATTTCTTACAAGCGACGGAGAGAGCTTTTTAAGTCCGAAGCCACAGTCAAGATGCTTTACGGCGCTTTCCATACAGGAAATCTTGCGCACATCACTCGTAGAATCGGAGATTACCGCCCAGCTTTGCGAGTTGATCCAGATTTTTGCATACGGATCTTCCTTTTTACCAAGCCTCACACCCTCGTCTGTAACGGCACGGATGAACCACTCACCGTCGTAGCAAAAGTCGTTAAGTATCTTTATCTGCTCCCCTGCAATTTTCTCATATTTTTCATCGGGGCAGCCTAAAAGCTGCGCAAGAGTCTGCATCTGTCTGCAGGCAAGAACGAGCATCTGCGATACGAAAACGCTCTCACCCTCACCGCGCTTGCAAACGTTGGTGAGCATATCGTTCCAGTCGGAGCCGAGCATAAGCGGAAGTCCGTCACGTCCGAGATTTGCCACGGTATAGTCAATCGAGCGAACAAGGTGCTCAAAAACCGTTCCCTCGCCACCATCGTAGAACGGTACGACCTCGCGAAGAAAATCAAGCTTACCCTCTTCAACCACAATCTGATAAGCCGTGTAGATAAGCCAAAGGTGATTGTCACTCCTGTCACTCACAAGAGAGGGACGCTTTTCCTCGGGGTAGAAATAGTGATTCGTCTTGCCCGAATTATACTGCTCCGTCAAAAGAAGCTTGAGCTTCTTTTTTGATGCCTCGATATCGTATATAACGTTTCCGAGTGCGTCCTGTGCGCCGTCACGCATTCCGACACCGCGAACGGTGCCCGTAGCATAGAAGGATATCTCGCGGCAAACGTAGAAGTTAACGAGAACCTGCAAGGGATTCCAAGTATTTATCATACGAGCCGCATCGCTGTCGGGAATGTTTACCTTAAAGGCAGCGAGCCTGTCACTCCACTTTTTGCGGAGTGCTGAGAATGCATTATCTGCATATCCTGCCGCTCTGTACTTTTTCGTAATCTCGCCTACCGATTCACTCGGCTCAACCGTGCCGAGAAAGAGATTTATCCTTTCTTCCTTGCCTGCCTTAAGCTCGATATCAAAGGACATGGAGAACATCGCCTCACCGCCCTTAAGCTCTGTGTTGGGGCAGGCGCCAAGCTCTATTGCCATAGGATCGGCAAGCGAACGGTACGGGCCTACAAAATCTGCCCTTACACCGCTGTAAGAGGTGCATTTTCTATCCGCAAAGAACGTAACGAGGGGCGTTTCATCACCTCTTGCCTGATTATCGGCAAAGTACTCGTAAACGAGCGCATCCGCATTCTTATCATAGAGTATGTTGTTACTGTTTTTACAGTAGCACTGCCACTGAACCTCGCGCAGATACTCCATAAGTCCCATTTCTTGCGCGGCAAAAAGCTTTATTTTTCTGTCGCAGTCTGAGGTTATGCTTATACTGTATACAAGCGCATTGTCCTCACCGACGAAGCACTTAGCATCAAGTGCAACTCCGTCGTGCTTCGCATGAAATCTTGTGTAGCCAAGGCCGTGTGCCGAGCTCCATTCGTCTGCTTTTTCTTTACACGGGATACCCGTTGGGTTCCAAACCTTGTCCGTTATCTCGTCCTTGACGTATACGAACATTCCCGAAACGTCCACCGGCATATTATAGAAATTATATCTTCCGATACGCCATATCTGTGGGGTTTTGTACCACGAAAGATTTCCGCCCGCGTGCGACATCATTGTGAAAAAGGTGCCGTTTGTAAGATAGTTCATCCAGGGCGATGGCATATCGTAGCGGTGAAAAATTATCTCGCCGTCACAATCGTTAAACGTGTAAAAGCTTTCCTTGTTTCTCATTTTTTATAAACCTTAAATTTTTGCTGAATTTTTCTCAAAATTCACTCTTACCAGCCCTGCTCCGTTCTTGCGATAATATCGTTCTGAAGCGAGCGGGAAAGTGTTGTGAAGAGCGCGGAATATCCTGCAACTCTTACCACGAGAGTTTTATATTTTTCGGGATTTTTCTGTGCATCAAGCAGTGTTTCGCGGGTTACAACGTTAAACTGCACGTGCATTCCCTTCTGATCAAAGTAGGATCTTATAAGAGCCACGAACTTGGTGAGTCCCGACATACCTGCAAGGGCTGACGGATGGAACTTCTGATTAAGAAGAGTGCCGTTTGAGGCTACCGACTGCTCAAGCTTTGCAACCGAGTTTGCAGTTGCGGTGGGGCCCTTGATATCTCTGCCGGATGCAGGGCCGATTCCGTCTGCAAGAGGAGTATATGCAAGTCTGCCATCGGGCGTTGCGCCTGTTGTTGCACCGAGAGGAACGTTTGCCGAAACAGGATAAAGTCCTGCCTGGAAGCTACCGCCTCTTACGTTCTTATATTTCTCTACTTCCTTGGTGTAGCTGTTTGCAACGTCGCGCGCAAACATATCCACCTCAAATATATCGTTACCGTACTTAGGGCAATCCTCATCGATCATTTTCTTGATATTCTGATATCTCCCTTTGAGAGTTGCATCAAGAGAAGAAAGAGTGGTTACCTCCTCATAGATCGCCTTGATAGCCGCGTCGTTTATCTCGACACCCTCTTTTGCAAGCTCGGTGGCGATCTCAACGGTTGCCTTCTCTGCCGCATCGCCCGAAAGACCGTATCCGAAGTTTGCCTTTATGGCCTCGCGCATTTCAGCAAGGGAAACCCTGCCTTCCTCAAACACGAGCTTCTTTATTGCAACAAGGCCGTCGGTATTATTCGCAATACCGAATCCCTGAGGGCCTGTAAAGTTATATATCGCGCCGCCTTCCTGCAATGACTTACCTCTGCCGATGCAATCGTCTACCATACAGGACTGGAAAGGAAGCGGACATCTTACCGAATGAGCTGCGTCGATAGCGTTGTTTGCGTTAACGAGAAGCTTTATCATATAGCTCTGCTGTGTCTTGTAGGCATTATAGAACTCGTCAAAGCTCTTCATATCAGCTACGTCGCCGGTATCGGGGCCGATCTTCTTGCCCTTGTCAAATCCGTTAGAGAAAGCAAGCTCCAAGGGGCGACACATATTAAAGAATGCCGCATCGTGCCAGCCGTCTGTTTTTGCAGCCTTCTGAGGCTCAACGCAACCGATTATGCAATAATCTCTTGCATCCTCAAGAGTAAGGCCTCTTGCCATTATAGAGGGAATAATTATTTCGTCGTTATAGTATGCAGGAAGTCCTGTGCCAAGCCTTGTGAGTGCCGCCGCCTTGATAAGAAGATCCTCAGGCGAGCCGTTCCATACTCTTATAGAGATAGAGGGCTGAGGAAGGGGCACGTGCATTGAAGCCTCAAGGCACATATACGAAAGCGGATTGGTTGCATCCATACCGTGTATATCCTGGCCGCCGACAATAAGGTTCTGGAACATACCGTAGCCGGCAAATCCGTTTGCCGAATCCTTATCGCGCACCTTATTTATATCATTGAGCTTTACCCAGATGCAGTCGATAAGCTCCTGCGCCGCCTCGGTGGTGATCCTACCTGCATCAATATCCTTTTTGAAATAGGGATACATATACTGATCAAATCTACCGGGAGAGATCGAGTGTCCGCTTGACTCTACCTGAAGAAGAAGCTGAATAAACCAGAAGGACTGGCAAGCCTCGTAAAAATCGGTTGCACCGAATTCAGGCACGCGCGCGCAGTTTCTTGCAATTCTCTCAAGCTCCTCGCGGCGAGTGGGGTTGGCTTCCTTCTTGCTCATTTCCTTGGCAAGACGGCTGTATCTTCTTGCATACTCGATAACCGCCTCACAGCTTTCAATAACTGCCTCAAGGAAATTGCGCCTTCTTATATATTCGGGATCGGCAAAATCAAGCTTTGCCATCTCGGCCTCAGTCTGTGCGATAATACCGCGGTATCCCATTTTCAGAACCTTGGGATAGTCCACACACACGTGGCCGATACCGTTGTAGAAATAGTTACCGGGAGTGAACACTGAATGCTCGGTGAATGCCGCATAAGCCTCATCCGACATATTCTCTCTTGCAAGGTCAGAACAGGTCTTGCCCTTCCACCAAGGATATATTTCGCGAAGCTCAGCCTTAGTTTTTTCACTTATGTAAAAGGGGTCAGCCGCACGGGTGGAAACGGTGTCAAGCTCCGCCTCAAGCCACTCGTACGAATACTCGGGAAATACCTGGCATCCTCGGGGCGCAACAGTTGCGCTGCCTACTACGACCTCGCCCTCTCTTATAACTATCGGAATGTTTTTAAGAATATGAGAAAATGCCGCACTCCTGCGCTTGATGATCGGCAGGCTTTCGGTTGCCTTATAGCTTTCCGTAACCAAAATTCCGCGTGCCGACTCTATCTCTGGCATATTCTTATAAAGCGTATCTATAAGTCTATCTATTCTTGCGCTTTTTTCTATTACGTACTTAATATTTTCCATAAGCACCTCTTACATTTGTTTCCAAAGATCCTCGTGGGGAGCAGCAATTACCGATGACGCAGAGAGGGTTGCAACACCCTTGGCATATGCCGCCGCAGCCTCTACAGCCGCAGAAACGTCTCCGATCTCGCCTGTTACCATAAGAACACCCTTGCCACCCATACCGCGAGAAACACGAAGATCATATATAGCAACGCGCGCGGTTTTGACTGCAATATCCGCCGCTTTGATCGCGCTTGCCGCAGAGAAGGTTTCAACAAGGCCGAGAGAACCGCCGCGCTCTGCCGGAGCAGTGCCGAAAAGCGCCTTGATAACCTGCTCGTCTATCCTACCCATTATAGATGAATCTATAACCGAGCCCTCAAACTTCGATACAACGTGGTTGATCGCCGCGGTAACGTTTGAGATAGTGCCACTCATTATGATCTCATACTTTCCGGGACAGGAGGGATGCGAGGATACCATTTCGATACCTGCGCTTTTAAGCGCGGCATCCGCCGCCTCAACGCCCTTCGGGATGTTTTTTAATTCTATTACACCTATCGCCTTATACATCATTTTTACCTATCAATAATAATTTTTCTGTTGCCAACGGTAACACTGCCACCAAACGCGGTGTGCTGGGGCACGGAAAGTCCTTCCGCCGCCGCGGCTACCATCGTACCGTTATCAACTGTATCTCCATCCTTCACGCAAGGCTCACTCGGTGCGCCTATATGACGCGAGATCGGAATTATAAGCCTTGTGAAGTCCTTAATTTCTCCACCGTAGGAAGCAACCTTATCAAATCTTTGAACACCGAGCGTCTGCGCCCATTTCTCAGAGCTTACCATTCTGTATCCGCGCTCGTCCGTTACCTCTGCCGCCTTTGTTGCCACAAAGCGCATACCGTTCTTTGCAAGGACTGCCTTGTAATTATTTATAACCGCCCTTGGTGATATACCCTGGCTACAGGCAATACTCTCGCATATTCCGCATCCGCAGCAAAGAGTTGCACTGAGCACCATCTGGGGCATTACGACTGCCGCGCCCATTGCCGTTCTTACCATTCTGTGAGGCTCAAGCGGATAGCCGAGAAGCGCCCTTGGGCACATATCGGTACATCTTGTGCACTGGCAACAAGCAGTTTCAGCTCGGGTTATGGCAAGCGATTCATTCATCTCTTTTGAGATGATCGCAGGAATGCTCTTGGGCAGGATAAGTAAGCCCTTTGTAGTTTTGGTTACAACTGCACGGCGAGGATTGATGATCTTACCCATTGAAGGGCCGCCTTCAACCACAGCATGATCCTCATCCACCTCAATGCCAAGAAGCTCAAAAAGCTCGTCTATCGGTGCGCCAACAGGCGCTTTGATAACCTGCGGCTTTTCAATATCGCCGCCAACCGTCAGCCACTTCATAGTCACGGGCTCGCCGAATTTTACCGCCCTGCCGAGATTGTACATTGTTTCAACGTTATAAACTATAACGCCAACGGTTATCGGAAGGCTTGCGGGATTAACGAGTCTGCCAAGGGATTCATAAATAAGGCTGACCTCATCTCCTATCGGATAAACGTCGGGCAAAACCTTGACCCTAACAGTATCCTCAAGAATTTCTCCGTCCTCAAAGGACAGCCTTTTAGCCGTATGGGCCTTGATAGCCAGAACGGCTTTTTTTATTTCAGTTCCGTCAAGCACAGCCTTGATGCCGGCAATTACCGTGGAAAGCTCGCGCTTGAGGATCATATAGTCGGTATAAAGAAGCGGTTCGCATTCCGCTCCGTTAACGAGAAGGGTATCTGCCCCTCCCGCAATTTTCGCATAAGAGGGGAACCCTGCTCCGCCCGCGCCTACGATACCGGCGCTCTTAAGGAGAGTTTTAAGTTCCATATTCTTACCTTTTTAGTCTTTAAAATCAGTCAACGATACCTACGATAACCGCATCGGTAGGGGTGTTGGTGTTGTGGAGTGCAAGGCGCGCGGGAGAACCAACTGTGATAAGCACTGTTTCACCGATACCTGCGCCAACCGAGTCAATAGCGATGATATACTCATCGGTAAGCTCGCCGTTCTTCATTATCTGCACTTCCATGAATTTGCTTCCTACAAGGGCATCCTGCTTTCTTGTGGAAACGATGTTGCCTCTGATAATTCCTCTTAACATTTTATTTACTCCTTTACAATTTTAACCTTATGTCCGTTGCCAATGCCTGCGGAGTTTGCGTCGTCTGTATCCACGTGCATCTCAAGTCTGAAATCCTTATGTACTCTCACCTGGACGTCATACCACCTCGTTCTTCTTGCCCCATCAACGTCAACGGTTACAAAATCGTAATCCTTAACACCGAATAAAGCAGCCTCATCAGGCGACATATGAATGTGCCTGTTGGCTATAATACAACCCTCGCTGAGTGTTACAACACCGCACGGGCCAATAAGAGTTATGGGGGCGGAGCCCTTGATATTACCCGATTCTCTTACAGGCGGTTTTACCTTAAGCACGTATGAATCGGTTTTTGAGATCTCGACCTGGCTTGCACCTCTTACCGGGCCAAGAACTCTTACACCCTCAATAGAGCGAAGAGACGGGCCGATTATCGTTAAGGTTTCCTTGCAGGCATACTGCCCGGGCTGAGATAATTCCTTTATCGGAGTGAGCTCATATCCCTTGCCGAAAAGGGTATCAAGATCGGCTCTTGAAAGATGTATATGTCTGTTTGAAATTCCAACCGGAACAAGCATATCGGAGCAATCAGCACCCTTACAGGAGCTCTTGCACGACATTTCCGAAAGCACCGCTTTAACAAGCGCTTCTATCTGAAGGCTATTGATTTCCATAATTAATTTCCTTTCTTTTTGTCTATGTACTACTCGAATGCCCAACCTACGTTCGACCCTCGAGTAGTACCCCAAGAGGCAAATTGCCTCTTGGGTACTGCGAAGCCTAACCCTTTATTACTTGATAGAGGGAAGAAGCTTCTCAACGTCCTGATGAGGTCTGGGAATAACGTGAGTTGCGATAACCTCGCCAAGTGCGTGTGCAGCTGCGCTACCTGCCTCAACAGCAGCCTTAACAGCTCCAACGTCGCCACGAACCATAACGCTTACAAGGCCGGAACCGATCTTCTCGGAACCAACAAGTACAACGTTAGCAGCCTTTACCATTGCATCTGCAGCCTCGATAGCAGCTACAAGACCTCTGGTTTCAACCATTCCAAGTGCTTCCATTGTTTGATCCTCCTGTAAAGATTTTATTTTTTGTTTTTGCTTTTTTCTTATATTTCAAGACCGTGGTCTTAAAAACTTATCAGCCCGTTGTTAAAAATGCCATAACATCGGGGTGGGGGCGCGCGATCACCTCGCAGCACTTAACGTTGCCAACCTCGGCAGCCGCAGCCGCGCCTGCCTCAAGGGCGGCGCGAACCGCAGAAACCTCTCCCTCAACGACAACTGTTACCAGCCTGCCGCCGAGTCGTTTTTCAACGTGGATAAGCCTTACGTCTGCTGCCTTCACCATAGCGTCAAGCCCTGTGATTGCGGCGACCATCGCCTGCACTTCAAGTAACGCTATTGCCTTCATACCTTTACCCTTAATTACTTAATGGAAGGAAGAAGCTTTTCAACGTCCTGATGAGGTCTGGGGATTACGTGAGTTGCAATAACCTCACCAAGTGCGGTAGCTGCTGCATTGCCTGCCTCAACTGCTGCCTTAACTGCTCCAACGTCACCGCGTACCATAACGCTTACAAGACCGGAGCCGATCTTTTCAGAACCGATAAGGACTACGTTTGCAGCCTTTACCATTGCATCTGCTGCTTCAATTGCAGCTACGAGACCTCTGGTCTCTACCATTCCGAGTGCTTCCATCATTGTTTGTTTTTCTCCTTTGAAAATATATTTTTTAATTTTATCTTAATTTATCTTTGCCGAGCGCATTGAGTCGAGCAAACCACTCGATATCCTCGCTCTGCCTTGCAATCACCTTGTGGGTGATGTAAAGCTCTCTTTTTTCGGCCTCAGCCTTGCCACACATAATTGCCGCCTCGACTGCCGCAGCCGAGCCCTCGATCTTTATCGCCATAACGAGAGGCACTCTTGCAGAGTCGCCTGCCGCGGGCTTGTTCTTATCGATAGCAACGACCTTAACGTCTGCCGCCTTTGCCATAGCATCAGCAACAACGATAGCGGTTGCAAAGCCAAAAACCTCAATCATTCCAAGTGCCATAGCCTAACCGTCCTTTCGGGGACTTACTCAGCTACGTAGCAGATCTTGATTCCCTGCTGGGAAACGTTGACCTCCATAGCCTCGTTAAGCTTGGCAAGGGGGAAGGTGTGAGTGATGAGCTCCTTGATGGGAATGTTCATCTCTCTTGCCTGGCGAAGGAATGCCATGGTTGTGGGATAATCATCTGCACTGTAATCCCAGGAACCAACGATAGTGATCTCCTTATTGCACATTGCGAAGTGGGGGTTAACGCTGTATTCGCCGTTGTTAACGAAGAAGCCCATCTCACACATACCGCCGCCGCGACGGATATATTCGTAGATATCCTTTGCCGCCATGGGAGCACCTGTGCACTGGAAAGCGAAGTCAACACCAACACCGTTGCATGCCTTCTTAACTATCTTAACTCTCTCTTCAAGGCTTGTTATCTCCTTGAAGCTGATAACCGTTTTAGCGCCGAGCTTCTTTGCCATTTCAAGACGCTTGGGAGTGCCGTCAATAGCAACGATGTGGTTTACACCTGCCGCGCGCAGAACGCTTATCATAACAAGACCTACAGGGCCAAGACCCTGAACGAGAACCTTAGAATTGAAATTGATAAGGCCGGTCTGATTTGCTCTCTTGAGTGCGTGCACGCAAACGCATGCAAGCTCGAGGAGCATTCTCTCCTTGAGATCAAGATCGTTTACAACGAAGTAGGTTGAGCCCTTGCCACTGATAAGAAGGTGGGTTGCAAACCAACCGGTAAGCGGATTCTTGTCATTGTGAGGAATAAGTCCGAACACGCCCTGCTTATCGCAAAGGTTAGTGTTAGCGGGATGGTTACGGCAAACGAAGCACTCGCCGCAGCTGATAACGCTGGTTACGAGCTTATCGCCAACCTTGATCGGATTGCCTGCCGTATCAAACTTAACGTTTTTACCGAGAGCAACGATCTCGCCTGTTCCCTCGTGGCCGAGAGTTACAGGAATAATTCCGAAGGGATCCTGGCGCCACTCGTGTACGTCTGTGCCGCAAACTCCGCATCCCTCAACCTTAACGAGAATGTCATCCGGACCAACCTCAGGAATGGCAAATTCCTTCACCTCAATCTTCTTGGGTGCGGTGAGCATTGCAACCTTAGCTGTCTTGGGAATACCTGCCGACGCCTTGGGAGCTGACCCGCCCATCTGTCCGATGATCTTTCTTACAATGCTCTCTACCTGAGTCTGAGAAATATTCATCTTGTTGTCCTTTCTTATATAATACGGAAGTTATCGCTCATTACACAGCGGCGGAATCTTGTAAAGCTTCTCGCGCTGGTAAGTCCCTCGCCCGTAGGACCTGCAATAGTGAAGGTGGTGTGTCCCTCTCCGCCAAATCCGATGCCCGCATAAGAGGGCGCGTTCTTAACGAAGATGGTGGTTTCCACCGCTCTTGCAAATCGGGTGAGATTGTCGATATTCTTCGAATGCATATGTGCTGTGTGGCGATTACCGTGCTCTGCCTTAACGGCGAGGTCTATCGCCTGGTCAATATTATTTACCCTTACTATCGGGAGTATAGGCATCATAAGCTCCTCCTGCACGAAGGGATGCTCAAAATCGGTTTCGCAGATGATAGCTCTTACGTTATCACCAACCGAGATACCCACCTTTGCAAGCAGAACCTTGGCATCTCTGCCCACGCAATCGCGGTTTACGGTCTTGCTTACAACTCCGGTTTTGGGGTTCTTTTTCTCAACGAGAACTATATCAGCGAGCCTGTCGGCTACCTCGCGGCTTATCTTATAAGCGCCTGCCGATATCATAGATTCAATAAGCTCGTCTGCAATATTACTGAATGCAAACACCTCTTTTTCTGCAATGCAGGGGAGGTTGTTATCAAAGGTGCATCCGTCGATAATATCGCGGCCGGCTTTCTTAACGTCTGCCGTATCGTCAACGATAACAGGGGGATTGCCCGCACCTGCGCCGATCGCCTTCTTTCCGCTTGAAAGCACACTCTTTACAACTCCGGGGCCGCCCGTACAAACGAGCAGGCGGATAACGGGGTGCTTATACATAACGTTTGCGGTATCAAGGGTAGGCTTTACGACCGAGGCAACAAGCACCTTTGGTCCGCCTGCCGCAAAGCATGCGCGGTTTACAAGGTCAACTGCGTAATTCGAGGTTGCGATAGCACCGGGGTGGGGGTTGAAAACAACGCCGTTGCCTGCGGCGATCATACCGATCGAATTACAAATTACGGTTTCGGAGGGGTTGGTGCTGGGAGTGATGCTTCCAACGACGCCGAAGGGAGCCATCTCGGTAAGAGTAAGACCGAAATCACCCGTTTTAACCGCGGAAACTATATCCGCAGTGCCGGGAGTTTTGTCCGCAACGAGCATATGCTTTGCGGTCTTGTGGTCTACCCTGCCCATTTTGGTTTCGGCAACGCCGAGCTTTGCCATTACAGGAGCTTCCTCACGGGTGAGCTCGCGGATCTTGTCGATTATGCGCTCTCTTTCCTCAAGCGACATAGCTCTGATAGCCTTGTAGCCTGCGGTTGCCGCATCAATGGCATCGTTCATATCCTCATAAACACCGATAAATTTTCTGCCCTCAAAGGAGGTTGAATCCCACGAAGAAAGTGCGGCAGGCGAAGGAGCTGCGCCAAGGCTCTGCATTACTGCGGAAACGACCTTAGCTATCTCTGCTTCTGTCCAGTTGATTGCCATTTTTCTTCTCCTTAAAAATTACTTGCCAAGAGCCTCAAGAACCTTCTTGGTGATAAGAGCAACAAGCTCTTCGTTTGCAGCGGGAGCTGCGGGCTCGTCATACTCGATGCCGGGGTGACGGCCGGGAAGGTTCATCTTCTTTCTGAGGTCCATAAGCTTCTTAAGCTGCTCGTTGGGGATCTCGTGAACAGCGCCAAGCTCCATTGCATTCTTGCAGATCTTTGCGTTGAACTCTACCTCTTCCATAACGAAGAGCGCCTTCATAAGATTGCAGCCAACGGTAAGTGCACCGTGGTTCTGAAGAAGGAATGCATCGTGGTTCTGGATGTAGGGCTCAAGAGAATCGGGAATTTCCATAGTGGAGGGAGTACCGTACTCACAGGTAGGAACTTCACCGATGGTGAGAACTGCCTCAGGAAGAATGTACTGGTCAAGGTCAACGCCTGCAACGGTGAACGCAGTTGCGATCGGGGGATGTGCGTGAACTACTGCATTAACGTCAGGGCGCTCCTGATACACTCTCATGTGCATCTTGATCTCAGATGAGGGGTTAAGCTTACCCTCAAGCTTATTACCGTTCTTGTCTACCTTGATGATCATATCGGGAGTGAGAACTCTCTTGGATACACCGGTAGGAGTGCAGTAATACTCGTTGTCGCTAATCTTAACGGAGATGTTACCGTCGTTAGCTGCTACGAATCCGAGCTGGTAAAGAACGTGGCCGCATTCGCAGATTTCTTTTTTGATTTCGTAAGGTGATTTCATTTTTTCTGTTTCCTTTCAGGTTATATATTTTTTATTTTTTATTTAGCAAGATTGTGAGTATCGAGGGCGATCATATATTCCTCGTTTGTAGGAAGAACGAAGGTTCTTACCTTAGCGCCTGCCTTGGTAAGCTCAACGTCCACACCTCTTTCGCAGGTTTCGTTATACTCATGGTCAATGTCGATACCGAGGTAGGACATCTCGCGGCAAACCTGGCTTCTTACGTATCTGTGATTTTCACCGATACCTGCGGTAAATACGAGTGCGTCAATGCCGTTCATCTCAGCAACGTAAGAACCGATGATCTTCTTGATATAATGAACGAGAACGTCAAGAGCAAGCTTAGCTCTCTTGTTGCCTGCCTCCATAGCCGCGTAGATATCACGGCAGTCGCTGGATACACCGGAGATACCGAGAAGGCCGGACTGCTTGTTGAGCATTGCCTCAACCTCAGCCGCACTCTTGCCTTCCTTTTTCATTATATAAGTAACAACAGTGGGGTCGATCGTGCCGCTTCTTGTTCCCATGGGAACGCCCTCCTGGGGAGTGAAGCCCATCGAGGTATCGATTGCACGGCAGCCGATACTTGCGGTGATGCTTGAACCGTTACCGAGGTGGCAGGTTACTACCTTTGCATCAGGCTTGCCGATAATGTCGCACACCTTTTTGCAAACGTATCTGTGAGAAGTTCCGTGGAAGCCGTAGCGACGGATCTTATACTTTTCATAAAGCTCGTAAGGAATGGGGTAAACGTATGCCTTCTCTTCAAAATCAGAGTAGTAAGAGGTATCAAAAACACCAACGTGGGTGATCGAGGGCATTACACTCTTGCATGCCTTGAAGCCGCTGATTGCGGGCGGGCCGTGGAGGGGGTTAAGCTCTGCAATTTCTTCAAGATACTTGATCTCTTCTTCACCGAGGATGCTGGATTTCTTAAGCTTTTCTCCGCCGTGAGCGAATCTGTGGCCAACAGCACCGATCTCATCAGCAGATGCGATAACGCCAAGCTCCGCATCGCAAAGCAGTGAGAGAACAAGCTCGATCGCCGCCTTATGATCGGGAAGATTTGCATTAGTTGAATAATCATCCTTGCCGGGACGCTTGTGGGTTATAACACCGTCAATACCGATTCTTTCACAGTTTCCCTTTGCAAGCACCTCGCCGCTCTCCATATCAAAAAGCTGGTATTTGAGAGAGGAGCTACCTGCGTTTACTACGAGAATTTTCATAGACTTTATCTCCTTTTTCTTCCTAATATTATTAAATTTAATTATTCGGCGATTCGCTTTGACTGAAGCTCTACCTCGCCCTCTCCGACAGCGAATGCACGCGCGGAGTTTTCATAAACGATTTTATAGCACAGTGAATCTATAACGATAAGCCTTGCGATATGCGAGCTGAGGCTTAAGGTGCTATGCCTTGTTTCCTCGGTGTCGGTAAGCAAGAGAATATCGCTTTGCCTTGCAATCGGCGATCTCTCACGCGAGGTGATAGAGATCGTGGTTGCACCGCGCAGGCGCGCCACCTTCATTGACTCAACAATGTCCTTGGACGTACCCGACTGGGATATGCCTATCAGAACGTCGCCGGGGCGAAGCTGGGAAACCGCTATCGCCTGCATATGCGTGTCGGCATATGCGGTGGAGTTGCACCCTGCTCTTAAGAACTTATTGGACGCATCCTCCGCCACCTGGGCAGAAGCGCCAAGACCGATAAGCACCACTCTGTTTGACTTTGCGATAACCTCTGCCGCGCGCGTCATAGCCTCGGCTGAGAGAGTTCTCTTTGTGCGCTCGAGCGACATATACGCATCGTTGCACACCTTTTCGAAAATCGAGAAGCAGTCATCAGCGCCGGTGATAGTGGGCTGGATAACCTTTTTATCCGATTCTCTTGCAAGAGTTATCTTAAGATCCTGATAACCCGAGCAACCAAGACGCTTGGAGAAGCGCACGATCGTTGCCTCGGAGCTATCGCACTTGGAGGCAAGATCGGATATGGAATACGGCAAAACCTCTCCCGAATGAGAGAACAACCAGTCAGCTACTTTCTTTTCAGAACGGCCCATATCGTCATACATGAGCTGTGCTTGAAGTAAAGTTCTGTTCAACAATCTGCCTCCTTTCTTGCGTATTAAGTCAAAACTGTGGGATTCGGGGTGGCCATCCCCTTCTCTTTCGTTTTTTGACTCTGTTCTTCTGTTTTGAAATAAATTTTCATTTTTGAAAGATATTTTCATTCGTAATTTTCATTTTCTTGAAAATCTGTTTCAAAATAAACGAAATTTACTTTCACATTTCCGATTTTATCACATAAATACCCTGTTGTCAATATATTTATTGAAAAATATTGGAATTTTATTATATTTTTCTCTTTAACTATATATTTTCCCTGTTTTTACGGTTTTCGGCAGCGACTTGGAAAATGAAAATAATTTTCACTTTTTATGAAATTGATGAAAATCTGTTTCATTTTTGCTATTTATTTCCATTCATTGTTTGTTCATAAATTAGGTGCGAAAAAGTGAAATTTTGTTTTATACGGCGGTATCCGCCCAAAAGAAAAAGCGAAAAATACATTTTTTCGCCCTACCCCATTCCGAGCGATAAATTGGTGTTGACACGCGCGAGTATTTTATTTATAATATAATCAGTGCAGTATGCGCTAAAATGAATGCTTGTGAGGGAGAATATGAAATACTATCTCGCTATTGATATCGGCGCTTCAAGCGGCAGACACATTGTGGGCTGGCTTGAGAACGGAAAAATCGAAACCGAAGAGCTTTACCGCTTCCCTAACGGTATGGACGAACTTGACGGCCATCTCGTTTGGGACACAGAAAGACTTTTCAAGGAAATAAAGGCAGGCATCAAGATCGCCTTCGGTAAATATCCGAAGATCGAGAGCCTCTCTATCGACACCTGGGGTGTTGACTACGTTTTGCTTAAGGGCGACACCGAGGTTATGCCCGTTTACGCATACCGCGACAAGAGAATGGACGAGGTTATAGACAAGGTACATAATATCGTTCCCCTCGCTGAGCTTTATGAAAAGACGGGAATCGAGTTTCAGAAGTTCAACACCGTTTATCAGCTTTATGCAGA
>JAZLCY010000067.1:0-3916 GCA_045614485.1 Eubacteriales bacterium | reverse complement strand
TCAAGGTGGAGTATTCCACCGCTACCGCCCAGGTAGTGATGAACTATACGTTCCACTAATTTGAAATACGGTATCTTTTTGATAAAATAGAAAAAGTAAGGCGACATCACATAGCGTGATGGCGGCTTGCTTTTTCTATTTTATCAAAAAGATACCGTATTTCAAATTAGTGGAACGTATAGTTCATCACTACCTGGGCGGTAGCGGTGGAATACTCCACCTTGATGGTCGAGATCGCATCCTTGGTGTAGGATACGGTTACGGTCATATCCTTGGCGCCCTTTACTTCGGTGCCAAAGAACGCGGAAGCATCCAGAACCTCGAACATAATGGTGGTGCTCACACCTACCGTCCTGTTATATTCCCCAATGTTTTCGGCAATAAATTGGAATGCGCCCGACAGAACCTTGTAATCGGAAACGACCAAAATTTCACCGTCGAAAATAACGGTGTCGGTCTTGTCGCCCAGCACAGCCGAGCCAACCAAGGTCTCCTTATAGCTTTCGGGAACGGTAATGCTGCCGTCCTCGTTCACCTGAAAGGATGCCAACTTTTCGATGGAATACGTTACTCCTCTTTCATTCAGAACGAATTGAGAGTTGAGGGTGACGCCTTCTTGCGTGGTGGCGATATCAAGCTCTATAACTTGGTAAACGGTCTCTTTGGTAAGACCCGTCAGCTCCTCGCAAAACTCTTTTTTTTCTTCGGGCTTGTAGCCGGGATCCGGAGTATCCTCGGGAGAGGTGGTGCCTGTGGGAGCAGTATTCTCTTGCGGCTTGGTGGTTTGATCGGGTTTGTTGGTCTCGGTGGGATTTGCGTTACCGCCGAAATTACAGGATGCCATTGCAAGCACGAGGGATATCACGGTTACTGCCAGTAAAATTTTCTTTGCAATATTCTTCATTTTCTTATCCCCCTATCAGAACCAAATCATTTGGACAAATGCCTTGAGGAGCTTGGAAAGATATGCAAACACACCCGAGATTGCCGAAAAAGCGATCTCAACTGTGTTTTCTGATTCCTCATTAACAGATACTGCACGGTTGTTGTATTCTTCAATTTGAGAAAGCAGCTGTTTGTATTCGCCCTCTGCTTGCTTTTTCTCCTCGGAGGTGAGTGCGTTGTACTTTGCTACTGCATCTGCAATGGCTGCGTAGTTTTGCTCACCGGCGTTTCCGCCCTTTACGTTTTCAACAGCCGCTGCAAAATCAGCAGGAGTTGTGGGGTCATCGATCTCGATTTGCTCCTCTACTACGGAAATCAAATTGACCAAGAAAAGATTATTTTCACCTTGGTTGAAGTTTACCATAGCGGAAACCTTATAGTCACCCAAGGGAGCATCCTCTCTTACCTTGAGTGTCATAGTAAAGAGATTGCCCTTAACGATCTTTTCGCCTGTGAAAGCGAAGATAGCTTGCTTTGTCTCTGTTTTTACGTCCTTGATGAACAAAGAGGACAGCATCCATTTTGCAGAGCCCTCTACCAGTTCAAATACGCTCTCATCAAACTCATAAGTAAGAGAACCTGACTTGATGTTGTAATATGCCTCGGGAACTACGAACACAACGGTTACGGTCTCGCCCACAAGGACCTGCTCTTCTTGAACGTTCTCATCAGCAGCTACGGCAATGCAAACAGTAGAAAGAACAATCGCAATTGATAATATCAATAATAATATTTTTTTCATTACATATCTCCTTCTTCTGCAAGGCGCGGTGATTTTCCGCGCCTTGCGCTATTTTTTATCAATGCAACGGATAACTCGCTTCACCAAAGTAGATGAAGTAGAGCAGGTAGATAGCGTCGTCGGTGGTCTCCTGACCGTCGCCGTCAAAGTCGAGGCTTTGTGCTACGGGATAGTCCTCGTAACCAAAGAATACGTTGTAAACCAGATATACAGCGTCATCGGAATCAACGTCGCCGTCGTTATCTACGTCGCCCTTAAGAGCGTTCATGTATCCGCACTCTTTACAGTAAACGTTGAATCCGTCACCGTAAACGTGCTCTTCGATCTTTTCAAATCCACAGTTCTTGCAGATGTGAGCGTGGCAGGTGTCATCTCTCATTTCCACATACGAATCGGTGTGAGGACATTCTCTCTCGTAGCCACAAGTGTCGCATACAAGGTCATAGCCGTCATCGTAGGTATGTGCTTCTGCTTCCTCATAGCCACAAACGTTGCATACGTGTGCGTGATAACTACCGTCCACTACAACAACGTAGGTTTCGGGGTGATAGCACTCTCTTTGGTAGCCGCACTCGTCACATACGAGGTCGTACTCACCGTCATACATATGCTCTGCATGTTCGGTGTGTCCGCAGAGGTTGCATGTGTAAACGTGATAGGTACCGTCGAGGATAGAAACGTAGATTTCGGGGTGAGGACATTCTCTTGTGTTGCCACATTCGTTGCATTCGAGGTCGTAATCGTTATCGTAGATATGCTCTTCCATAACTGCATAGCCGCAGAGGTCGCATACGCGAGCGTGGTAGGTGCCGTCGATGTTCTCAACACTGGTATTGGCGTGAGGACATTCGGTTACCGATACGGACTTGGCTACTACCGTTACAACGCCTTCCTTATCTTCTACCTTCAGGGAGAAGCTTACGGATGTGTCATCGGTAAATTGCTTTGCCTTGAGCACGATGCGATATACCGCGCAGTTGACGTCAACATAGTCGCCCCATACGGAAACAGACTTGTAGGTTCCCTCTTCGATATCCTGGATCATGGCATCCTGAAGGAGCCACTCTGCAGAAACGATATCAAAGACATTGGTGTCAAACATGGGAACAACGCTGAGAGACTTGATAAGATCGCAGTTTTCGATGACGAGCGTGAATACGATCGTATCGCCGATAACAACGTAATCAAAGTCACTCTCTACTCTTGCAGCAGCTCCGCCCAAAGGAGGAAGAACCTCGCTCTTGAGAACTTCGCCACATACGGAGCAACAGAGCTCCTTGAGACCTTCTGTATATTGAGTAGGCTCGGTGGTAACAGTCCATTCGCCCTCGGTGTGACCGAGTGCTTCAACAACGTTATCCTTCATGGTAGCGCCGCAGTTCTGGCAGGTGTGCAGAACGTAACCGTCCTCGGTGCAGGTGGGTTCTACAACCACGCCTTCATCGTAAATGTGCTCGCAAGGATCGCTAAGGTAAAGTGCGTACATAACAAGGTCGTCATATACGTTCTTTGTGTAGCTGGTGTTGGTGCGTCCGTCGTAGCAGTTTCTGTTGTAGTAGAACTCCCACGTCAAGCCGGAAAGGATGATGTGGCCGTCGCCTACTGCGTATTCTACGAGGGTTGCATTACCGTGAGCATCCTGAAGGATCACGTTAGCACCTTCGGGCAGCGTGTTTGCATCAAATGCAGAGTGGCTGCAGTAGTTACCGTTAAGGAGATTGTCGGTGAGTGACTTGCCGTCGGTAAGAATACCGGATACGATCAGGTGATCACCGTCTACAATGTAGTTGTATCTGGAGTAGAAATTCTTTTTAACAACACCCTCGGGCAGCGTGTAGTTGATGTAACCGCCTGCCCAGCCGCTATCACATGCACCGTAGATAACTACGCCGCCTGCGGTTGCAAACTGAACAAGAGTGTCGCTCAGATAGTTGAGTTGGTTGTAGGTTGCAGAGCTTTGATCGTTGGCGATCAAAATAACATTGTATGCGCCAAGATCAACGTTTGCAAAGTTGGAGGTTGTGGTCAGATCCCAACCGGTGATATAACCGTCGGCAAGCATCTGGTTGAGCAATGCTGCGTTGTTGTTTTCACCCCAAGGATACTTATCCTGAACGAGGAGCACGTTTGCAGCCTCTCTTGCGGGAATAACCTCGGTGTAAGAATCGCCGCATGCCTCGCAGGTGTAGGTGATCTCACCATCCTCCTCGGAGGTTGCTACCTTGGTGA
>JAZLCY010000066.1:0-9722 GCA_045614485.1 Eubacteriales bacterium | reverse complement strand
TGCTTACTATCTCTATCACCACTGAAAACGGTGATAAGGCAGAGGGTACCTATAGCCTTGCAGCATACTACTCCGCAAAGCTCGCAGAATATGAAGAGGGGCTTATCGACGAGGCTACGATGACACTTATCCGTGAGATCGTGCTTAATGCATGCGCACTCGGAACGTCATCATCAACGTTCCGCTTTGGCACCGCAATCGACGCAAACGGAGCGCAAGCCTCATCACTTTGGTAAAAATCAAATAAAAAACAAACCCGGCTGGCATGCTATTGCACGTCAGCCGGGTTCTTATTTATAATCAGAAATAGATTCCTTTGGAGTTGCCCTGGTAGTTGTAGTATTCCTTCAGCTTATCGTCCTTTTCCTTGCCACGCAAGTGGCCGAGGTGCAACGACTCTGCCTTGAGCTTCTCAAAATACTCATCTGCCGTTTTGATGACCTTGGCAGGAACACCAACCGCCAGAGAATTATCGGGGATATCGCGCGAAACAACTGCGCCTGCACCGATCACCACGTTGCTGCCGATAGTTACACCGGGGAGAATGATTACGTTGTTGCCGATATATACGTTATCACCGATGCTGATAGGCTTAGTTATTTCAAGATCCGGAACTCTGTTTCTATAAAGAAGCGTTCCGCCATCATGAGTGATAAACTTGACACCGTCGGTTATATGAACATTTTTGCCGAGGGTAATTATCCAAGGCTCAGTTCCCCAGGCAACGTTGCCGTACACGTGCACCGTGCCGGGTTCAAAATTAACGCCGACCTTTTGCATATATTTGAGGGGCTTGAGCTTTCTCAAAAGCATTTTATAGATTGATCTTAATTTCATTCGGGTTGACCTTTCATTATCCTATTTTACTTCCTCACCGTTAAGGAACATCTTTGTATTGTTCTTAAAGGTGGTGGATGAGGGGAGAACGACGTTGTTGCAAGAGTTCTCAACAACTATCTTTTCAGGGGGAATATAGCGGTTTTTATCCGAGAAGCCGCCCTCAGATGCAAATTTTGAAATATCATACCCCATAAAGCCCTCTGAAATGCGTTTATTTATAACGTAGAGGCTATCGTCGGTTTCAAGATGCTCTTCCACTATATCGTTAAAGCCGCGCTCGTTCTTCTCTATATAGTCGAGCATACGGTACTTGGTGAGTTTTGCGCCCTTGATATAGATATTGGTTGCCATATAGTTGGTTGAACCCTCACCGCTTTCGTACTCGCCGGTTTCGTAGTTATAATCCGTGTCATAATCGTTATTGGCATCGTACGACAGCTCGATGATGCTGATACTGCTGCCGGGTGCGGAAAGAGAGCCCTCAGAGTACTTGAGCTCGATATTTTCAAGCGTGATATCACCCCTGAAGGATGCGCCGTAATCACTGCGGTAATGTATCATTGATTTATGGTTATCCGCATAGCAAACGGTGTTCTTTATATTCACCTTGCCTGCGCCCATAATAAGAACGGTTTGAACCTCGCAATTCTCCATTGTGAGATTACCCATTCCCTTGTGCGCATCAAAGTTGACCAGGCGACAGTCCTTGAAATAGAAGTTGCGGCAGTAGTTTGTTCCCATCATACCGCGGTTACCAACCTGCCCCTTAGTGTGAAGCACACCGTATCTGTAATAATCGTGCGCAGCGCCGGTGGCAAAGAAGTTGGATGCATTTACGTTGATGAACTTTATGCCGTTTGATGCGAAAGCGCCGATCTCATACGTTCCCTGCTGGTTATTGGAGGCAACGTATTTGCGCCTTGCTGCCTGCAAAACGATATTCTCATACGTGATATTATGGCATCGCTCGGTGCAAAGCAACCCCTTATAGGGCGCGCGGAATTCCTGCTCCTCCTCCACAACGTGCACAAAGTTGCACACCTTGGTGTTCGAGCGGGTTACCATTATATTTCTTGAGTAGTAGAAATAGCCGTTGGTTTCAGACTTATTTGCGATAGTAAGAATTGTTGCACCGCCGCCGTCAAGCGTAACGGGCTCTTCCTCCGCGTTATATGCAACGGCAGAGGTCATATCCCTATAATTCCAGCTTATCGGGGTTGTGGGATCTATCACTCCGTCCTTATGAACGAGGATCACCTCACTGATGCTATCGCCCGAATCGGAGTTTGCGCCAACGCGGATAAACACCTTGCGCTCATTCGACTTGATATGCACGAGGGCATCATATTCAAGCGGCCAATTTTCAAATTTCCCTGTTCCGTCGCCGTCAAATTCGCTCAAAAGCGGAAGATTTGACTTTACGGCATCAAGCACGTCTACCTTCGGGTGCGACGGTTTGATACAAAATACGGGGGTGTTGCGCATAATGCAGTCATTACATCCGCAATTTTTATGCGCGGCTATGCCGGAGTCGTCAATAATAACCGTGGCGCCGTGCCAGAAGGTGCTGGTTTTTACAGTTATATATTCACCGTTTGTTGAGTTGCCGATATAGTAAGACTTCCCTGCCTCAGCATGCACTTCAAGACCGTTTTCGTTAGCATATTCGTGTGCAGCCTTCATTGCGGCAAAATCATCTGTTTTGCCGTCGCCCGTCGCTCCGAACTGCTCGTAGGTTACTATATTTTTTATGTTTTCGGTTGCCATTGTATATTGCCCTCTGATTTGCGTAATATTTCGCGCTCTTCTTTTACGAAATAATTTTACCACGCATTCACGCAAAAGTAAATAGATATTTGAAATAATAAAACACTATTATTTTAAAAATATTTCTGCCAAAAATACAAATAGACTTGCATTTCGACGTTTATTACTGTATAATTAATACGCATATTGAAAATGCCGATATATAAAAACTATTTTTACATAAAAACGGAGACAAAAAATGAGAGAAATCAACGCATCCCTCATCACCGAAACGGTGAAAAGACTGTGCATTGACGCGAACTGCCACCTGACAGACGACGTTAAGAGCTGCATATCCAACTGCCGCGAATGTGAAAGCTGGCAGGGCGCAAGGGAGATCCTTGACCGCATTATTGAAAACTACGAGATCGCTGACAATATGAATCAGCCTGTTTGCCAGGACACCGGCGTTGCCTGTGTTTTCCTTAAGGTAGGACAGGAAGTGCATATTTCGGGCAATCTTTACGACGCCGTTAACGAAGGCGTAAGACAGGGTTACACCGAGGGCTACCTCAGAAAGAGCGTAGTTCGCGATCCCCTTGACAGAGTTAACACCGGCGACAATACCCCTGCTATGATCTACTGCGACATCGTTCCCGGCGATAAGCTTGAGATCACCGTTGCTCCCAAGGGCTTCGGAAGTGAAAATATGAGCCGCATTGCAATGCTTCGCCCCTCTGACGGAATTGAAGGCGTTAAGCAGTTTGTTGTTAAGGCAGTTGAGGATGCAGGCCCCAACCCCTGCCCCCCTATCGTTGTTGGCGTAGGTATCGGCGGTACTTTTGACAAGGCGGCTTACATGGCAAAGCTTGCACTTCTTCGCCCCCTTGATAAGAGAAACGAAACCAAGCTTTATTCCGACCTTGAGTGCGAGCTTCTTGAGAAGATAAACGCACTTGGCATCGGCCCGCAGGGATTTGGCGGTAAGACCACTGCCCTTGCTGTAAATATCGAAACTTTCCCCACCCACATTGCCGGACTTCCTGTGGCTGTAAACATTAACTGCCACGTTACCAGGCACAAAACGGAGGTAATATAATGGCTATCAAATTAACAGCTCCCCTCACACACGAGGTTGCAAAGTCCCTCAAGGCAGGCGACAGCTGCCTTATCTCCGGTGTTATTTACACCGCGCGCGATGCCGCGCACAAGCGCCTTTGCGAGCTTTTGGACGCAGGCAAAGAGCTTCCCATCGACCTCAACGAGAGCATTATCTACTTTGTTGGCCCTACCCCCGCAAAGCCAGGCCAGGCAATCGGTTCTGCAGGCCCTACCACCTCTTACCGTATGGACGCATACAGCCCCAAGCTTATCGCTATGGGTCAGACCGGTATGATCGGTAAGGGTAAGAGAGGCCCTGAGGTTATCGAAGCAATGAAGGAGCACGGCGCAGTTTACTTCGGCGCTATCGGTGGCTGCGGAGCATTGCTCAGCAAGTGCATCAAGAAGGCAGAGATCGTTGCATATGAGGATCTTGGCGCAGAGGCGATCCGTCGCCTTGAGGTTGAGGACTTCCCTGCTATCGTTATCATCGACTCAAACGGCAATAACCTTTACGAAAGCGGCAGAGCAGAATATCTCAGCTCGCTTGAAAAGTAATCATAAAAGTAAAAAGACCCACGCTGAGCGAGGGTCTTTTCTTTATTTTATCTGCTTATACGCTTTTTTAAGATACTGAATGAACTTTTCTACACCGTACGAATATGCGGCGTTTTTCTTATAGCTTATACCGAGAGAGCGGTAAAGCTCGGGTTCAAGCTTAGCGGTGTGTATGCCTTTGAGGTGCTTTTTAAGTACAAGAGCGGGTAAAACCGAAATTCCGATTCCCTCCTTTACCATAGAAAGAACCGACGTATCGTCTACCGATGCGAACTTGATCGTTTCGGCAAACTTATATCCGTCAAAGTACTTCTGCGTGTGGCTGTCCTTTACCGCGATAAAGGGATAATCGCAAAGTTGCTCGCGCCTTACGACCTTGTGTGCAGGAAGAACACTGTTCGGAAGCACTGCATAATACGGGTCTTTCATTATCGGGATCCACTCGTTATACTGGCGCTTGCCCATATCGTCAAAAATAACGTCCACCTTATCGGTTGAAAGCCAATCCTTAAGGCTATCGCCGATAGTTATCGAAACCTGAACACCCGGGCACTCCGCCTTAAAGCCCTTAAGAAGCTCGGGCAAAAGGTGGAAAGAAATGCTCGAATAAGTTCCGATGCGCAGAATATGCTCGCCCTGCATTGCAAGTGCCTCGGCACTCGCCTTAAGCTCCTCTTCATCATCGATCAACTTGCGGAGCATCGGCTCAAGCCTGCGCCCTTCCTCGCTCCATTCAACACCGAACGGAGTTCTTTTTAAAATACGAACACCAAGCTCCCCCTCCACAGCATCGGCGATATGGGACATTGCAGACGGGGTATATGACAGTGCCTGCGCCGCCTTGGACATACTTTTACATTCAATAGCCTTAAAAATCGCACGTATTTTCGCGATATCCATAGCAGTTACTCCAGGGTGTGAATTTTTTTCATACCTCTATTATAATTACGCGTTTCACAAATGTCAACATTTTTGGTAAAATCTACTGGCAATAAATTTTAACAAGGAATTTGTTATGAACGAAATAAAGGAAAAATCAACGCCCACAAAGGCAAAAGCGGGCATGAGCACCGCATATGCCTCGCTGATATTTGTAATTTTGGTGTGGGGCTGCGCTCCGTCAGTATATTCATTACTGTTTAACTACTTCTCCCCCAGTATGTGCCCTGCTATAATCGGACTCAGCAGTGCGATATTCCTCTTCTTTTTCTCAATAAAACACTTGAAAGAGATCAACAAAATCTACTTCCTGCTCGCGATTCCGACAGGATTTTTCAACGGTTCGGCATCGGTGCTTCAGAAGATAGGATTACAGTACACCTCTGATGCGCACTATGCATTCCTTGAAAACCTTTCCTGCATAGTTGTCCCCTTCCTTATGTTTTTGTTCGTGCGCAAGAAACCGAGCGCACTTAAGATCGCGGCTTCTGTCATCTGCCTTGCCGGAGCATTCATACTCAATTCCAAAGACAGCGGAGTTTCATTTAACGTAGGCGATATTCTTTGCGCTACAGCCGGCATTCTTTACGGCGTTAATATCGCGCTTACGGGAGCTTTCGCAAAGAAGCTTCACTCCTCTATGTACGTTATGATACAGATGTTCGTTACTTCTGCTATCGCATTTATAACTTCGTTTTCACTCAATGCGATCACCATTGGCGGAGAGCCTATCGAGCCCTTGAAATTCACCTTCAGATTTCTTCCCATTGCGGGACTCGTTGTGTTCGGTCTTCTCACAAACGCGCTTTGCTGGATCGTAAGAACAAGAGCGATGAGAAAGATAGATGCAACCGTTGTTTCGGTTATAATGCCCTTCTCTGCAATCGTAACAGCTATTATTTCGGTTATAAGAGGAAGTGATGACTTGACTATCGAGCTTATTTTCGGCGGTCTTTTCTGCTTCTCGGCGGCGATACTCTCCGGCTTTGCAGACACACTTGTTGTAAAAAGGAAAAAGAAATAAAAACCAAGGAGCACCTGATAAACGGTGCTCCTTTTTAGTTCTCATAAGGCATACGGCTTTGTATCTCACCCTTTAAAACAGAGATGCATCTGTGATAATACAGCGATTTTTTGATAAAATATTGATTTTTATAAAATCCGTGGTAATATATAGATATAAGTTTTATTTAAGAGGCACATACAATGAAATTCACCACAACATATAAGCTTGAGGATTTTATCCTCAATACAAAATGGGACACCTTGCCCTGCGAGGTACAGGAGCGAATGAAGGGTTGCTTTATCGACCTTTTGGGTGCGCTTTTTTCAGGCAGCCGTTCAAGGCAGTTTGAGGCAGGATTAAAGCTCGCCTCAAGTATATACGGTGAGGGTGAAATTCCCGTTATAGGAACGGATAAGAGGTTCAACTTTATGGGTGCTTCCGCCGCTATGGGACACTCATCCAATGCATATGATATTGACGACGGACACAATATTACCCGCGCACATCACGGTACGTCCTTCGTTGGCGGAATTCTTGCCGCTGCATACGAGAAGAACATATCGAGAAACGAGTTTCTCACCGCGATGCTCGTGGCATATGAAGCATCGATCAGAAACGGTGCGGCAATAATGGATTATTACAACTACGCGCACTCGAGCGGCACGTTCGGTGCGGTTGGCGTGGCAGTTGGCGTTGGTAAGATATACGGCTTTACAAAGGAAGAGATGAACAACGTGATCTCTATCGCAGAGTTCAATGCACCCCTTGTGCCCGGTATCAGAAGCGTTGAATACCCCTCAATGAACAAGGACGGCGTTCCATTCGGAGTTATGGTGGGCGCGCTTGCGATCACGGCGGCGCTCAGCGGATTTGAGGGCAACAAGAATCTGCTTGAGGCTGATGAATACGAGCATTATCTTGACGACCTTGGCGAGAAATACGAGGTTATGAACCTTTACTTCAAGCCCTATCCCTGCTGCCGTTGGGCACACCCGGCGATAGATGCCTGCGCCTCTCTTATGCGCGAGAACGGAATCAGGTACACCGATATTGAGTCGGTTTCAATAAAGACGTTCAAGAGAGCTACCCTGCTCTCAAAGATAGAGCCAAAGACGGCAGATGAAGCACAGTATAACATCGCCTACCCCGTTGCATCATCCTTGATACACGGAGATTTTACCATAGCGCAGGTACAGGAGGATGCACTCTCTGATGCACGCGTGCTCCAGATGATGAAAAAGCTCTCCTTCGAGGTTGACGAAGCGATCGACGCGAAGTTCCCTGCAAAGAGGATCTGCCGCGCTGAAATTACCGTTAAGGGTGGCAAGACCTATATTTCCGATGAATGCGAGCCGAGAGGCGAGGCACACGAGAATATCGGCATTGACTGGCTTAGCGACAAATTCTACCGCATAAGTGCGACGGCACTTACAAAGGAAGGACAGGATCTTGCAATAAAGCTTATCACAGCCGAAGAGGATATGCCGATACGCGAGCTTGTAGACAAAATTAATGCTCCCGAATACAGAGCATAAAACGAAAAAGGACGAGAAATTCTCGTCCTTTTTTTATTAATTTATCCAAGCACCAGCATTGAAAGCAAAAACGCTATAGCAGCACTTACTGCACCGCTCGTTACGTTAACAACATCGTTATCAAAAAACTCAACGCCTGAGTGCTTTACAGTAGGCCTATCACAGTGATATTCCTTCTCCGTGATGATACCGCACACCTTACATTTATACTTAACCTGCAAAAGAGAGCCCATAGCGGAATCTGCCATAACACCTATAAATGCAGCAGTTGCCGATATGATAACGAACAACCAATTAAGACGGAAAAGATAAAGAGATACAAGTATCGAGCCTATAAGAGCCGCTACCGTGCCTAAGAGCGAAACACCGCCACTGATACCGCAATTACAGGGCTTAAATCTGAACAAATCAATAGTTTTCTTCGAGAAAACACCAAGTCCCGAAGCAGCAGTATCTGCAAATGCCTCGGCAAACGATGCAACGAATGCAACGAGGAATGCGGGATTCAACGTTTTGGCGAAAATGATCGCCATAGCCATAGGTATAAGTCCGTTGGCAACAACCTGTATCACGTCACGGCTGCCCGATTTCTTTGTTATCTCGTCCTTTTTCTGCTTGAGGTGCTTGATCTTATCCACAACAAGCGCACCAACGAAGAAGCTCATCATAACAAGTATTCCGAAGTTACCGAATATAAGAGCTACAACTGCATAAAGAAGGAGCGCACACGCGAGTGCGGCGGGTGTGAGAGCGCGCTTCTGTATAACGAGCGCGATAATTATCGGAAGCACAAGAATAGGAACTATATATTCCCATATGCCGGGCCATACGGATATTCCCCAGCTGAAAAATGCAACGCCAACCGTTACAAAAATGTTATCAAGGCCAAATACGCCTATAAGCTCGACCGATGCGGATACCAGCGCAATGAGAAGGCACTGCCACCAGGTGAGAGGGATCAGCATCTCGTTATAGAAAACGGCATTGAATATCATTGCCACGGCAAATGATACAACGTAGTTGGTTAAAAAGCCGTAGAGAGATTTATTTCTGAAAAGCTTGGGATTATGCTTCGTTATAAGCTGGCCGACGATACCCGCAAATCCGTCACCGACTGAGGTGCAGAAAATACCGAGACCGAAAGGAAGCATAAGCGCAGGAACAAACATACAGATAAACGACATAACCGTCATTGCAACACCGTAGTACACAGTTCCCGGGTTGTTCTCACCGTCCGAGGACATAGCGGGAACAAGCTTTGCAAAATAGCTTACGGCTAAAAGCACGGTAAACACAGCGCACACTATAAAAAAGTGATAGCTGTTTCCCATAAATTTGTAAAGTATAAACCACTCCATACCAACGAGGATATGGACTATCTTTCTTGTGAATTTCTTTGAAAGGCCGAGTTTGTAAAGGAGTAGTGCGCCGCCTATTGATGCGAGCACGTAAACCACAGCCAATATGTATCCAAAAAGAATGCTTTTCTGTTCGGGTGTCATAACATTCCTCCTATTATTCTTATTCAATTATACAATAACGTGAGCACTTAGTCAACACACAAGGAAAATAAAAAAGGAATTTCTTTGCGAAACTCCCTTTTTATCAAATTAAAGCTCTTCGTTTTCCTTATTAGCCTCTTCATCCTCGCCATCGGCGCTTGCCTCTTTGCCGGGAATAACGATGCCCTTGGTCATTGCTCTGAGATTTTCCTCATTCTTCTTATCTATGATAAGCTGCTTTTTATCCTTAGAAATCTTTATATCGTTCAGTATATCCTCGGTAACCGTTCCGTCTGCAAGAGTCAAAAATCTCTCGAACGAATCGGGGTAAACGAACTTCTTCTCTACCTCACCGAATTTAACCGTTATATAGTTTCCAACGTGCGCAGTAATTATACCCTCGCCAAAGGACTTGTGCTTAACCAAAACGTTTTCGAAAACCATAATTTATCCCTTCCATGCCTTGCGGCGTAGTTATGCTTTGCGCCATTCATA
>JAZLCY010000065.1:0-9486 GCA_045614485.1 Eubacteriales bacterium | reverse complement strand
GGTTCTTCCCGTGATGCTCTCGAGTCCGCTAACACCGATCCTTCCGCTCCCGAGTACGCTTGCATGAAGGAGCTTATGGACGCTGTTGACAGCTACATTCCTACTCCCGACAGAAAGGCTGACCTTCCCTTCCTTATGCCTGTCGAGGACGTATTCTCCATTTCCGGTCGTGGTACCGTTGCTACCGGTCGTGTAGAGCGTGGTACCATCAAGATGGCTGACACCGTTGAGATCGTTGGTCTCAAGGAGGAGTCCTCTTCTACCGTTGTAACCGGTATCGAGATGTTCCACAAGCTCATGGACTATGCTGAGGCTGGTGACAACGTTGGTCTTCTTCTCCGTGGCGTTCAGAAGAACGAGATCGAGAGAGGTCAGGTTCTTTGCAAGCCCGGCTCTGTTCAGCCCCACACCAAGTTCATTGGTCAGGTTTACGTTCTTACTGAGAAAGAGGGCGGCCGTTCCAAGCCCTTCTTCTCCGGTTACAGACCTCAGTTCTACTTCAGAACTACCGACGTTACCGGTATCATCAACCTTCCTGCTGACGTTGAGATGTGCCGTCCTGGCGATAACGTTGACATGAACGTTGAGCTCATCACTCCTATCGCTTGCGAGAAGGGTCTTCGTTTCGCTATCCGTGAGGGTGGCCGTACCGTTGGTTCAGGCGTTGTTGCTGAGATCCTTGGCTAATATTTAGCATAAGAATTTAATCAACAATTTACAAGCATAGAAATATAGCCCGGCATACCTCTCGTATGTCGGGCTGTATTAACCTTTTTGGTGCTAAGCGCCGTTTTTCCGCATGCTCGCCGTAGGTAACTACAGCTTCGGCAGGAAGAACGACCCTTATCCCTCAAAAAATGTATTTTCCTAAGCACTGTTTTCTATAAAACGTGTGCAATGTTGTAAACACGTTTTTAATATAAAAAAGTTCACACGGGGTACACCGTGTGGCAAAACTAAATAAAAAGCATATTAATATCTTTGGGGTTTGGTGTGATTCCATACCGGCAGTTATAGTCTGCGAAATCTCGGCAATCGAGATCCGATGGGGTGAAATTCCTCTACCGACGGTAAAGTCCGGATGAGAAAAGAGATTATGCAAAAGCATTTCGCGTGCATATCCTTAGCTCCACAGTTTTCTGTGGACTTTTTTGTTCCCTTGATATCGAAAGGATATATTATGAAAAAGAAAGTCGCGTTCTCCGAGCGCAAGGTTTTAAGATTTATTACAGGCGTTGGAATATTTTCAGCGCTTGCATACATTGTTGCGCTTGTTTGCGAGCCTATTCCTGCTGTTAACGGCTTCCTGTCTATTGACGTAAAGGACGCTATAATTGCTATTGCTTCCTTTATATATGGGCCGCTTGCCGCGCCCGTTATATCTCTTGTTGTTGCGGCGGTAGAGCTTGTGTCCATAGGATCTGATACCGGCTGGTACGGATTTGTTATGAATTTTGTTTCAAGTGCAACCTTCTCACTCACTGTTTCACTTATATACAAAATGAAGAAAAACGTTAATTACGCGCTCGTTGGATTCCTTTGTGCTATATGCACCACCACAGCGGTGATGATGCTTATGAATGCGTTTGTAACGCCTATATTCCTTGAACAGCGAGGCTGGTATTTTGACGTTGTGCACCATCTTCCCATCTTGTTCCTTCCCTTTAACTTTGCAAAAACTCTCTTGAACAGCTCTATTGCAATGATGCTTTATAAGCCGATCATCAACGCGCTCCGCGCCGCAAGACTTGTTCCGAGATCCGAATATAAAACCAAGTTTAATAAAAGCTCTATCATCATACTTTCTGTGGGCGCAGTGCTGCTTGCAGTGGCGGTGGCAGGCTTGATAATACTTTACTTTATATATAAGAAGTAAAAAGAACCCCGGCGTGCAGCATGATACTCTTAACGAAGTATCACATTACCCGTCGGGGTTCTATATTCAGATCATCTTGACACTCTTCCTGCGAGGTTGATTTTCTTATAGAATATCCACCAAAGCAGGTTAACTACTATTATAATTACAAAGGAAACTACGGCAAGCACCTGTTGTGCCTGCATCTCGTGGCCGAAGATAACTGCGTGATTTTTTTGCAGGCGGTCAAAGAAGAACCTTGTGATAAGTGTGGTGATAAAGGAGAGAACACCGGTAAACATTGTTTGTATCGCCAGTGCGCCGGTGCGCGTTTTCTCCGTAGAAAGCTCAAAAACAAGACCGCGCGTGCTGACTGCCTGTGCGCTGTTTTGTATTATGCTAAATATGCGGTATCCAACGAAAAGAACCGTGCCGTTATTTGGTGTCGTAAATATCAGTATTCCGAATGCAAGCACGTGGAATGCCGCTGCAAGCCTTCTTATGTATGCGTATGACCTTGTGTTTGACATCTGCCCAAACAGTAAGAGCGACGCTATCCAGATCACGTTGATCAAAACGTCTATCCTTGCGATAAATGAAAGCGAAAAGCCAAGCTCGTTTATCTGATAGGTGCTAAGGAACGGTGGTGTGATTCCGGTTGCAACAGCGCTTACCATGGTTATAATAAGAAGGGTGCGGTAGCCGGGATGCTTAAGTATTGCCTTCATAGATGCAAAGGGCGAGGGTGCGCGCCCCTTACTCTCAGGCTTTTCCTTGGAGATTAAAAGGGGGACGATGTCAAGCACGATAAGAACGAATATAACAACAGTAAGCAGTATAAACGCGCCACGCTGGTTTCCCTTTGCCACAAAGCTGTCGAGCAGTGCGCTTGCTCCGAGGGAGAAAAATATCTGTCCAACCACCGAAACTGCGGTAAGCATAGACGCAAACGCGCCTCTTCTTTTGTGTAAAACGAGGGAATAAAACCAATTTACCTTTGCAGATGATATTATCTGCTTCAGCGCATTCGCTCCCACGATCAGAATGAAAAAAAGGAAACCTGCGCCTCTTTTTATATTGAATATCGGAATCAGGTAAAGGCCGGACAGCATAAGGTGTGCCGCCAGCTGCATCGGGATTATCCAGCGCTTTACAGGGGTTTTGTGCGCGATAAAAACCGTTACGATCTGAAAAAGGCTGGACAGGGAAACAATGCTTGAAAGTATGGCGGTAAGGCCGTCGTTGATACCAAGCGCCTTTGTCAGCGTTGCAAGAAATGCTCCTGTCGTAAGTATGGCGATAAAATTCTCCACCAGTGCTTCAATAACGTACAAAACACGGCTTGTGGCATATCCGTCGCCGCGTTTTCCATAGCCCTTCATAACAAAAAAGCTCCTTTGAATTTGAAAGATACCGAGTGCCGTTCGTCCGTTGGCACTGTACAAAGATATACGTATGATCATTTGCCCTTTGTTATTTGTGAGTTAATAATAGCACCGCTAAAATGAAAAGTCAACAGGTTTTCAAAAAAATAAAAAATTAACCGACACCCAAGCAAATTTGCCGTGGTGTCGGTTCTTTTTTATTTATCAGTTAAACTCGTCAAGGCTAACAACTCTGCCTTCAAGACGGGATCTTTCCGCCGCGAAAACGATTTTGTGGTTTTTAACAGAAATCGATATATTGGAAAGGCCTGCCGCATCCGCATCGCCGCAAAGCACGTCGTAAAGCGAGCACATAATTCCGTGGTCGCCACCGCCGTGGCCGGAGGTGATAGAGTCGCTTGCGATAGCATCGTTGATCGCAATGTCGCTTACTTCACCTGTGATAAGGTTGGTGTATTTGATAACGGAGGATTCAACCGAGGCAACAAGCTCGCCTGTCGTACCCATGATTCTGATGTTTCTGCCGCCGTTGTTGAATGCGCTCATTGTAAAGTTAACAATAACGTCGTCCTCAAACTGCATATTAACGGTCTGGTGGTCAACAACGTCGTTGTCGCATTTGAAAACGCACTTGCCGTACTGATTTTTTGCAATAGCCTCAAGCACAACTTCATCGCTGGGGGGAGTGAACTGAAGGGTAGCAGAGCCCTTGAACCAGTTACCGTCCTCGCGCTCTATGTAAAGCTTCTTTGCACTGAAGGGGCAGGTGTCGATATGGGGGCATCCGTCAAAGCAACGCTCGGTAGAGTCTTTCGGTGCATTCTCCTTTGTAAAGAAGGAAAGAGAGCCGAAGGATTGAACCTTCTTGCACTCCTTACCAACGAGCCACTGAAGAATGTCAAGGTCGTGGCAGGATTTCTGCAACAGCATAAATGAGGAACGCTCGGAGTTGCCCCAGTTGCCACGCACGAAGCTGTGGCTCTGGTGGATAAATCCAACACCCTCGGTGTGCTCAACGTTCATTATCTTGCCGATCTTACCGCTGTCAAGCACCGCCTTGATAGCACGGAAGAAGGGGGTGTAGCGAAGCACGTGGCAAACAAGAACCGTAACGCCCTTTTCCTTTGCCTTTTTCTCTATTTCCTCGCACTCGGTGATGCTGGGCGAAACCGGTTTTTCAAGCAAAAGATCATAGCCAAGGTCGATAGCCGCCATAGCGGGTGCATAGTGATCGCGGTCCATTGTTGCGATAACTGCCGCATCTGCGATCTTGCCGAGCGCAAGCAGGGGCTCCCAGCTTTCAAAACACATATTTTCGGGAATTCCGTGAAGCTCTGCGATATATTCGCGGCGCGCCTTTACAGGCTCTGCCACTGCAATAAGCTCGAATTTTTCAAGCTCCTTGCCTATTTTGGTGTAGGTGTTTCCTCTGTTACCGCCACCGATAAGAATCAGCTTTTTCTTCTGCATAATATTTCTCCATTTGTATTTTTTGATTTTAATTGACATATCACTGACTATATGTTACAATATTTCCAACGCAATGTCAATTAATTTATTAACTGAAAGTTTGTATTTTTCAACTGCGAGGAAAAATGAAGAATTTAAGCTATTATTCCTTTAAGGATACCGGGAGCGACGGTCTTAACCTGAACAGCCGCGCATCAGCCGATCGCCCCCTTATGATAAACTGCGCCGGCACGATAAGTCTTTGTGCGCCCTTTACCACCTATAATCCTATCGGCAGGCAGGATTATTATCTTATGTATATTGTGGAGGGCAGGCTTAAGCTTGGCGATGATATGGCAGGGCGCGTTGTCGGTGCGGGAAGTGCCGTGATCTTTGCGCCTGAGTATAAATATACCTATTCATTCTCCGGCGGCGGAACGGTTTCGTATTATTTTGTTCACTTTACCGGCTCTCATGCGGAAAGCGTTGTGCAGTCCCTTGGCATAAGCGAGCTTCCCTGTGTGCTGGAGGCGAAGAATATGGATGAGGTTTGCGGTATGTTCGGCAGGCTTTTCGCCTCGTTCGGATATGATAAGCCTTTCTTTGATTTAAGCTCGGCATCCGAGCTTGCCGGCATCTTATCAACGGTTGCCAGGGCGCACTTCATGAAGGATAAGGATAAGCCGCTCTCAAGCTCGATAGGGTATATAAACGCGTTCTATACCGAAAACATTAAAATACCCGATCTTGCTAAAATGGAGGGACTCAGCCCCTCAAGGTACAACACCCTTTTCAGAGAATCTATGGGTATATCGGCGCAGGGGTATATCACCGACCTTCGCCTGAAGGCGGCCGCATCGCTATTAAAATCCACCGACCTTGATATTAAGGAGGTAGGCGCGGCAGTCGGATATGACGATAACCACTTCTTCTCAAAGATATTCAAAAAGTATTATCTGCTTTCCCCGAAGCAGTATAGAGAAAGTAACGAAAAATAAAAAAAGCGAGGAAATTCCTCGCTTTTTTTATCGGAATAATGCCGATTAATCAACCAATACGGTGTAACCGCCCTTGAAAATAAGGGTGATAAGGTCGATAAGTGCAAGAACACCGAAGAAAGCACCGGTAAGTGCTGCGATGATAGCGATTACAAGGGTCTTGGTATTCTTAGTCTCAATGTAGCGAAGCACGCGGTAAACGCAGCTTGCCAAAGGGCCTACAAAGAGCTGAATAAGAATTCTTACGATAGCGGGAAGACCGTTGTACTGCGCAAGAAGTGACTTTTCGTTTGCCATTTTTAATTCTCCTTTATAAATTTTTTTATTATATTGATCTAATTATATCAGAGTGTGCCTGCGGTAAGCTTGATGATAAGGTCGGTGTCGTCGGGTTGAATCTTGGCCTCGTGCGCCGCCTTGTTTCTCACTGTCTGGCCGCATCTTTGACATTTGTGGATAATGATGTATCCGCGCTTTGCATCCGGCTCAGCTTTGATAGGGCGGAGAATTCCGCCGCAGTCGTTCTGTCTGTCGCCGGGGTTTATATCAACGTGCAACGAGCAAAGACAAAAGGGGCAGTGGTTTCTTGAGGTATATCCGAGGGGGAGAACCTCTTTGCCACAGTTTTTGCATATAAACCCGTTGTCGTTTTTAGAAAATCTTTTGCTTTCCATATTTTCTCACTTTCCAACGCAGAATTTTGAAAAAATATCGGAGATCACCGCTTCGGAAACCTCGCGTCCGTCAACCTCGGAGATCGCGCCAAGCGCTCTTTCGATCTCAGATGCCGAGGCATCTGCATAAACGCCCGATTTGATAGCCGAGATCGCCGCCTCAACGTATTCAAGCGCGCGTGAAAGAGAGGCATTGTGCCTTGCGCTTGAAACGATTGCCGTATCGGCTGTGGTTATAGCTTCGTCGGTAAAGAGTGAATCGACCGCGCCTGAGATAACAGAGGCGGTTTCGGTTGCATTAAGCTTTGCGCTTGTTTTAAGAACCTTGTCAAACACGCAGCTGATTTTGTTCTTGTCAAGCTTTATCTCAAGGTCGGATTTGTTGATAAGCGCAATCTTGGTTGCGCCGCAGTCCTTCATTATTTCGATAAGTCTTTCATCATCGGCATCAAGTGTGCGAGAGCCGTCAAACACCGCGATAACAAGTTCTGCCTCGCCGATCGCCTTAAGGCTTCTTTCGATACCGATCTTCTCAACGGTATCGGCTCTTTCCTCTGAGCGCACGCCCGCCGTATCTGCAAGTCTTAAAAGCACCTTGCCTGTTGCAACAGTACTGTAAAGAACGTCGCGCGTTGTACCTTCTATGTCGGTAACGATCGCCGCGTCCTCGCCGAGAATAGCGTTATATACCGTACTCTTACCAACGTTGCATTTGCCTGCGATAACGGTGTAAACACCGTCGCGTATGGCTTTACCGGTGGGGTAGGTACGTAAGAGGGAAGTGATTTTATCCTTTACCGTGATAAGCTTTTCTTCGGTTTGCTCGTCGGTAAAATCGCCAAGGTCCTCGTCAGGATAGTCTATACGGGCAAAAACGGATGAAAGCAGGCTTACAAGCTCATATCTTATATCCGCGACCGTATCCTTGAGTTTTTCTCTCATAGGAAGGGAAGAGAGCTTTATCTGCTCATAGCTCTTGGCTTCAAGCAGATCGGAGATAGCCTCCGCCTCGGTAAGCGAAAGGCGGCCGTTTATAAACGCCCTCTCGGTGAACTCACCCGGGCCGGCAGGTGTTGCGCCTGCCATAAACGCGGCTTCAAGCACTCTTTTTGTAACGAGTGTACCGCCGTGGCAGCTTATCTCAATTATGTCCTCGCCTGTATAGGAAAATGGGGCTTTGTAGTAGATCGCAATTCCGTCGTCAATATAGTCATCGCCGTAACGTATATCGCCGTATATTGCCATTCTGGGTGCGTCGGTGGGGCTTTTCTTGCCCTTGGGGAAGAATATCTTTCTTATTATATCCTGCGCCATATCACCGCTTATGCGGATAATGGCAACCCCGCCCTTGCCGGACGGGGTGGATATCGCAGCTATCGTTTTGCCGTAAGCCATTATTCGTTATCAGCCTCAACAGTTTCGATTGCCTCGATAGCCTCAGCAACCTCTACGGTTTCCTGTGCGTCCTCCTCGAAGATACCCTTAGGTCTCTTGTCGGTAAGGTAGATAACGATCTTGCGGTTGTTGTCAGAGCCGATCGAGTTGGTGGAAACACCCTCAATGCCCTGGATCTCGGAGTGAATAATTCTTCTCTCGTATGCGCTCATAGGCTCAAGCATAACGCTTCTCTTGTTGCGAAGCGCCTTAGCAGCCATGCGGCGCGCAAGTGCTCTGAGGGTTTCTTCTCTCTTTGCACGGTAGCCTTCAATGTCAATGGTAACGCGGCTCTTGTCGCGCTCGCCGTTGATGTTCTTTCTTGCAGATGCAAGGTTTGCAAGATGCTGAAGAGCATCAAGAGTATCACCGTGGTGGCCGATAAGCACGGATGCATCGTCGCCGGAGATGATAATTCTTCTTGTACCGTCCTCGCAGGAGTAAAGCTGGCACTCAGCAGCAAGGCCGATATCGGAAACAATAGTCTTTACGAAGTCAAAGGACATATCCTCGCCATCCTTAACCTCGCGCTTTTCAAGCTTAAGCTCAACGTCCGGAATAGCAGCTGCAGGCTTGGGCTCATCCTTCTTGCTTTCCTGCTTTTCGGGATTCTTAGCCTTCTTCTGACTGTCGTTTTTCTTCTTATTGTTATTGTTGTTATGACCCTCGCGTCTTTCGGGTCTGTGCTTCTCGTGGCGAGCCTTGGGAGCCTTCTGCTGTGCATCGGGGATCTCGATGTAAGCTCTTACCTGCGCAGGCTTAACACCGATAATGCCGAAAATTCCCTTGCTACCCGCGTGGATAACTTCAAAATTTACGTCGTCAAGAGGATTTGCGCCAAGCGCTGCTCTTGCGTTTTCCTTTGCCTCGATAATATTCTTACCGCTGGCAATTACTTCTTTAATCATATTGTGTTTTTTCCTCTGAATCAATCTTTAATTTGCGGAACGTCGGATCCTGTCATAGAGGACTTGCCTGCGTCGGAGCCTGACTTCATTTCAGGAAGCTCTTCATAGTCATCCTCGTCGATGTAGTGAAGGGATCTTACCTTAGGCTGTGCCTTAAGGAGCTTTTCCTGTTCCTTCTCTGCCTTCTTGGCTTCCTTCTGAATCTGTTTTATCTCTTCTTCTGTAAACTTAGGCACGGGCATCGTGAACTTAAAGATTGCAGACTGAGCGATAGAGAGAACAGACTGGAATACCCAGTAAATACCCATGATAGCGGGCATCTTGAATGCGAAGAAAAGGGTCATTGCGGGCATCATAAGGTCCATGATGATCATAGAGCCCTTACCCTGTGCGTCTGCAGTTGCAGCCTGGGGGTTGCCGTTGAACTTACGTCCAAGGAACACGGTGAGCCACTGCACGCCTGCAGCAAGGAAGGGGATAAGGAAGAGTATAAATAAACCTATATCCGAGAAGATGCCGGCGAATTTGGGGAACTCTCCGAGGTCAACCTTATCCCAGCCGAACAGGTACATATTAGGAAGCGCTCTGCCGTTGCCAAGGAATGCTTCAAGTTCGCTTTCAAGTCCGTAGCTTCTGATGATAGAAACTGCGTGGATCTGGTTGTTTTCGAGGTTGTTTACGAAACTGCCATTCTGTACAAGAAGGTTAAGCTCAGGATGTGTCTGGAAGAACGCGATGAGCTCACCCTTGCTGCACTGCATAAGGTACTCAAGCGGGTTTCTG
>JAZLCY010000064.1:0-22976 GCA_045614485.1 Eubacteriales bacterium | reverse complement strand
CTTACCTTCTCGGAGGTAATATTAAGTCTTTCTGCAATCTCATCGGTTGTAGGCTCTCTGCCGAACTCCTGAAGGAGCTGACGGGCAGTTCTCGATACCTTGTGAATGGTTTCAACCATATGTACAGGTATACGTATTGTACGTGCCTGATCAGCGATCGCACGGGTAATTGCCTGTCTGATCCACCAGGTCGCGTAGGTGGAGAACTTATATCCCTTGCTGTAGTCAAACTTTTCAACAGCCTTGATAAGACCGAGATTACCCTCCTGAATAAGATCAAGGAAGTACATACCCTTACCAACGTGTCTTTTTGCAATACTTACAACAAGACGAAGGTTAGCCTCGATAAGCTCGTCCTTGGCAGACTTGCTACCAAGTGTGATCTGCTCAGCAAGATACTTCTCTCTCTCGGGAGTAAGAAGCGGAATCTTACCGATATCCTTGAGGTACATACGAACAGGGTCATCGATCGCGAGACCTTCCTGAGAAAGAATTTTCTCCATCTTCTCAGCTTCATATGCTTCAACGTCTCTTTCTATTTCCTTAAAAGTATCGCCGTCTATTTCTTCGGGAGTGGCGGACTCAATATCAACCTGCGCTATATCATAATCGATATCTTCAAGCGCCTTCATAATGTCGGAGTTAAGAATACCACCGTCATTTTTTGAGTCAATAATGTCGTTTGCATGCATTTTTTCGTTAGCCATGTTGCACCGTCCTTAGTTTTTATTTCTGATAGATTTTAAAAGTTCATCAAGTTCGCTTATACTTCCGGCAGCCGTTGCCTTTTTCTTTTCAAGCGAATTTTTCAAAAATTCAATACACTCAAGCAGCACGTCAGTGCCATTACTGTCAAGCTGCATACGAGCAAGTTTCATCTTTGTTATTCTGCCAACCTCCTCAGGAGAAAAAACAGAATTAATATCCTCGGCCGCACTCTCTCCGTTTGAAAAATACTCGCCTTTTAGGTATTCAAAAATACGGAGATTAAGTCCCGTGTAAAAATCATCACCGGACAACAGCTCCTCCTCAAACACTTTTTTTCTGTGTTCAGGGTATAGAAGCAAGAGACCAAGAACGTTTTCTTCGTTCATTGCAACCGCAGGTGCGCGTGCAAAATCCGGATTGATCTTATCTCCGTATCCAAGCGCCCCTTGCTTTAATTTGTCGTTCTCGTTGCGTTTATAAGCATTGATCTGTTTGAGAACAAGCTTGTCCACGTCAGCCTTTATACTCTTTGGATCAACACCCAAACGTTTGGAAACGGTTTGAATATATATATCTTTTTCTGCCGAGGAATAAACGGCAGAAATTATCTTTTCAAGCTCATTAACAGCGTTTATCTTATCCTGTGCAAGATTGAGATCATACTTGCTTAAAACGGTGTCCATATTGTATTCAAACTTGCTTTTAGCACCGTTTATAATATCGGCAAACTTTTCTTTTCCGTAAGCTTTGATATAGTCATCAGGGTCTTTTTCGCCGGGTATAGAAATGATAACAACTTCAAGGCCTGCGTCGTTCAGAATTTTCATAGCTCTTTGCGTTGCCTTCTGCCCTGCCTCGTCCGAGTCGTAGCAAATGTTTATCTTCTTGGTATACCTTGCCATAAGGCGAGCCTGCTCCGCCGTGATTGCTGTACCAAGGCTGGCAACAGCATTAGTAAATCCCGCCTGGTGAAGAGATATAACGTCAAGATAGCCCTCACAAAGAATCAAACTTTCGCTTGAGTTTTGCTTAGCAAAGTTAAGCGCAAAGAGGTTTCTTGACTTCTTGTAAACCACGGTGTCCATCGTGTTACGGTACTTAGGTTTAGAATCATCAAGCACTCGGCCTCCGAATGCTATAACATTGCCTGCTGCATCTATTATCGGGAACATCGCACGGTTTCGGAAGTTGTCAAAGTATGTTCCTTTTGCACTTTTCTGCGCAAAAAAGCCTTGAACAAGCTCTTCCTCAGTATAACCGCGTTCCTTCATGTACTTTATCATAGCATCATAGCTGTCAGGAGCAAATCCTAATCCAAAATGCTTGATAGTGGCAGAAGAAAGTCCTCTTTTCTCGGTAAAATAGTTCAGACAAAATCTTGCTTTTTCGTCATTAGAATAGAGCATAGAATGGAAAAATCTCGCCGCATCAACGTTCATCTTAAGGAGTCTATCCTTACGTATGCCGTTATATTGCTCGCGCTGGGAATCCTCATCCTTGATCACGGTTATTCCCGCGCGCCTTGCAAGGAATTCTACGGCATCAGGATAATCAAGGTGTTCAATCTGTCTGATAAACGTTATTACGTTTCCACCCACACCGCAACCGAAGCAGTAAAAGCTGTTTTCCGAAGGATAAACGGTGAACGACGGTGTTTTCTCATTGTGAAACGGGCACAAACCCTTCAAATTCGAACCGGCGCGTTTTAACGATACGTAACTTCCGATAACAGACTCAACGTCGTTTCGAAACAATACTTCGTCTACTGATTCTCTTTTTATCAAATTTATGCCTCCTTTCAATTTACCTATCCTAATATACGATCAAAAACTAAAAAACACTTTTTTTATTCGCTATTTTTTATAAAAAATCAAATTTTTCGTCAATTAACGTTATTTTTGCTCTTCCGCCGGTGATTTCAGATATATTTTTTCTTAATTCATCAAGATTCTGCGCTTTAATTTTACCGCAGATCTTAACGAGGTCGGAATACTTAACGTCAACCGTACTGAAACCTACAGCCTCAAGAGGCGCGCTTATACGCTGATAATCGGAGTAAGTAACGTCGATATCTATAAAACTGTAGATATCATAGGTTACGATCTCGGCATTCTCAATGGCACCGACAGCAGCGGCGGAATATGCTCTTACAAGACCACCTGTGCCAAGCAAGGTGCCGCCAAAATACCTGATTACCGCAACAGCCGTATCTGTGCAACCTCTTTTTCTAATTGCATCAAGAACCGGCATTCCGGCTGTTCCCTGCGGTTCTCTATCGTCCGAAAAACGCATGGTAGAATTTTCTCTGAGCACGTATGCATAAACATGGTGCCGTGCATCCGGGTATTTCTTCTTGATATAGGCAAGAAAATCAAGAGCATCCTGCTCACATTTTATCGGCACAGCAGTTCCGATAAATACCGACTTTCTGTCCTCATATTCGAATACACCCTCTTTATTTACAGTGGTATATGATTCCATCTTTATTCCTCAAAAGAATATCTTCTGTACTGACCATAGCCCTTTTCATCAAGCACAACGCGAACCTCTACGTATTCGGCGCAGTATTCTGTTCCAAGCACAGTGTAAGTGCTGTAAAGCGAATTTAGAATGCCCTGCTTGTCATAAGGGATATGCAATATTCTTTCTTTTTTTGACTTAGAAAGTATGCCTGTTATTTTTTCAAGCATATCATCCATTCCAAGACCTGACCTCGCAGATATATATACCTCGTCTTCTCTCCACGTAGAACGAGGGGGGATCACATCAAGCATATCAGATTTGTTGTACACGTAAAGTCTTGGCTTTTCACCTGCTCCAAGATCGGAGATAACCTCTTCTGTTACAGCTATCTGTGCTTGATTTTCGGGATCCGAAGCATCAGAAACGATAAGAAGCAAGTCAGAATAAACAACCTCATCAAGCGTTGATTTAAAAGCCTTTACAAGATGGTGCGGGAGTTTGCGGATAAATCCTACAGTATCTGTATAAAGCACACTCTCGCCGCCGGGCAGCTCCGCCTTTCTTGTAGTTGCATCAAGCGTTGCAAAAAGCTTGTTTTCAGACAAAACTCCAGCATCTGTCAAGGCATTCAAAAGAGTTGATTTGCCTGCGTTTGTATAACCTACGATTCCTATCTTAGGAATATCGCTTCTATCACGTTTAGAACGCATAACCTCGCGGATATGCTCAATTTCCTTGATCTTACTTTCAAGTGCGGATATTTTCTCTTTAAGATGACGCCTGTCTGTTTCGAGCTTTGATTCACCCGGTCCACGAGAGCCGATTCCGCCGCCCTGGCGCGAAAGTTCTGTTCCCTTACCGGTAAGTCTCGGCGCTGAATACTTTAACTGCGCAAGCTCTACCTGAAGTTTACCCTCTCCGCTTGTTGCATGCAAGGCAAATATATCAAGTATAAGCATGCTTCTATCGAGTACGGTAACCTCTGCAAGCTCATTCTCAAGATTTCTTATCTGTGAGGGAGAAAGCTCAAAGTCAAATACAACAAGTCCGATCTCGTTATTCCGGCACAACTCTTTTATTTCAGCAACCTTACCGCTACCTATACAGGTTTTAGGATCAAAGCTGCTTTTTATCTGCACTACCTTGGCAAAAGCTTCCGCTCCTGCGGTATTAAGCAGCCTTTCAAGCTCATCAAGGCTCTTATCACACTCTTCAAGCTCAGCACTTGACTTGGCTATACTGACAAGAATTGCTTTTTCTTCAATTGTTTCAAGGATTTTTCCTTCAGACATATTGCCACTCCTTTCGACATCAAATAGTAAAAAAGAGCGCGGATAACCTAAACTGATTATCCAGCGCTCTTTTATATCGGTAATTACTTACCAACCTTTGCAAGACGCTTCTTGAACTTGTCAACACGTCCGCCGGCATCTACAAACTTCTGCTTACCTGTATAAAAAGGATGGCACTTGGAGCAAATTTCAACGTTCATATCGCCCTTTACAGAGTGGGTCTGAACAGACTCGCCACAAGCACATCTGATGGTAGCTTCTTTGTACTCGGGATGTATTCCTGCTTTCATTTTAACACCTCTTAACATAGTTATTCATTTTAATTGCTACTCATTATAACACACTATTTCAGATTTTGCAATAGTTTTATAAAATTTTTTAAATTTTTTCGCTAATTTTTTTCTTTAATCGCTTCATTATTTTCTTTTCAAGGCGAGATATGTAACTTTGTGATATACCAAGTGCGTCTGCAACCTCTTTTTGAGTCAGTTCATCGCCTGTCGTTAACCCGTATCTCATTTCGATTATTATGCGCTCTTTATCATTTAAATCAAGTACAGCATCACGCAAGATGTGCCTTTCCTCCTCTTCTTCCATCCCTCGGTAAATAACGTCATTTTCTGAACCGAGTACGTCCGAAAGCAAAAGTTCGTTTCCATCCCAATCCACGCTAAGAGGCTCATCAATCGAGACCTCTTTTTTCTTAGACGATGTTTTTCTGATGAACATCAATATCTCGTTCTCAATGCACCTGGAAGCATAGGTGGCAAGCTTTATATTTTTATCGATATTAAAGGTTGTAATAGCCTTTATAAGTCCCACTGTGCCTATAGAAACGAGTTCCTCGATCCCAACCCCTGTATTTTCAAATCTTTTGGCTATATAAACCACGAGGCGAAGATTGTGTTCTATCAGTTTATCGCGAACCGCCTGATCCTGTATATTAAAAACAAGCAGCTCCTCCTCTTCGGTTGTTAATGGGGGCGGAAGCATATCGGTTCCGTTAATATAAAAGCACTTATTTCGCTTGCCTATTATATAACAAATTAGCAAGCGGATTTTAAGAAAAACAGATTTCATATTCAAACCTCCAAGACAGATGCCGGAGCAAGCGCAAAATAACCGCCAAAATCTCTAGCATCCCTATCCACTACAAATATTAATTTTACACGCTCCCACTCTTTTTTCATCTTTACCTCAACACTGTCCGGCAAAAATCCAATGTATATTTTTCTTTCAACCCCTTTCATAACAGGTATAATTCTTACACGCGACGCCAAATGTGCAGGTATAGAGTTAATATCCTGAGGGACTCCACCGGGCATAATTTTATCTGCCAGGCACTGAGCTATAAGCATAACAGGGGTTGAATCTATCGGATCATGCAGAAGATTCCCTGTATCAACCAAGGCATCGCACTCTACCCTCTTCCCCATAAGGCTGATAGCTATCTTAACGTTTCTTTCGACTTTGGTTTTTGAGAATATTACGCTGATCAGCTTGATTACAGAAAAAGCTATTATTATTAATATAGAAAGGATAAGAAGTTTTCTGTTTTGCGGCTGTGAGGTGGGCTGATATGCAAAATATTTTGACAGAACAGAATATAAAAAATGCACCACGCCGCCAATAAGCGCCATCAAAACAATGTAGCATATAAGGAGCTTGATCCTTCTTACAAGCGCAATACCTCGCCCTACAAGCAAAATAACGAGCACTAACGAAGCCCAAAGCATCAGAAGGTCAATGATCCCACCGGAACTTATTAAAACCAAGCAAACAGAATATAACGCCCCTATCAAAGAGATTAAAATCATATTAAAGTTCTTAATACAAACCTTGCTAAGCCTTGATGCAAAATAAACAGATAATATATCCACAGTGAAATTCAAAAGAAAATAAACGTCTATGTATATAGTTTTCATTTTTTATCTCCCTGTATAATGATAGCATATACAGGGAAAATAAATTGTCTTATTATGTGTGTAAAAAAATAAATGCGAGAAAAAATTCTCGCATTTATCAATGTTACATTTTCTCAATCTCATCCGCAGCAGCTTCGAGATAATCACCTTCGAACAGCTCGATAACACCCTTGTCGCAATGAGATGCAAGCTCAGGATCAATGGGGAGCTTAGCAAGAAGCTTTATAGAATGCTGCTTAGCCAACTCATCAGCATGGCTCTCACCGTAGATATTGATATGCTTCTTACAGTCGGGACAAACAAGATAGCTATAGTTTTCGATCAAACCAATAACCTTAATGTCCATAAGTGAAGCCATATTAACCGCCTTCTCAACGATCATGGAAACAAGGCTCTGGGGACTGCTGACGATAACTATACCATCAAGAGGAAGGCTCTGGAACACGGTAAGAGGAACATCGCCTGTTCCGGGAGGCATATCAACGAACATATAGTCTACTTCGTTCCAAACAACGTCGCTCCAGAACTGCTTAACAGTGCCTGCGATAACAGGGCCGCGCCATACGACAGGGCTTGTTTCATCTTCCATAAGCAAATTAACGCTCATAACCTCAATTCCGGTCTTTGTAACGGGCGGGAACATACCGAGATCGCTTCCGGATACGCATCCGGGCTTTAAACCGAATGACTTAGGAATAGAAGGGCCTGTGATATCCGCATCAAGAATTGCGGTTTTATATCCCCTTCTCTGCATTGTAACTGCAAGCATAGACGTAACAAGGGACTTACCTACACCGCCCTTGCCACTTACAACACCTATAACGTGCTTTACGTTACTTGCCTTATTCATAGGTGCGAGCAAGGATTCTTTTGAGCACTTTTCCTTGCAACTTGAACAATCGTGATTACATCCTGACATTTTATTCTCCTAAAATTATATTGAACTGATTTGAATTTTGCCGTTTTCGATATTAATGTGTATTCCCATAAGGCCAACACCTGCGTTATCGATGATGAGAGAGGCGATTCTATCCTCAACTTCTCTTTCGATATATCTACGCATATTTCTCGCGCCGAACTTTTCCGAATAGGAATGCTTTGCGATATGCTTAAGCACCGCATCCGAATAGGTAACACGAGTGCCCTTCTCATTCAGGTAGCCCGCAAGCTTGTTGAGCATGATCTTAGCTATTCCAATGAAATCCTTTTCGGTAAGATGGTTGAATACAATTATCTCGTCTATTCTGTTTATAAACTCGGGACGAAGGAAGGACGAGAGTGCCTTCTCGGTCTTTTCCTTTGCCTTCATTTCCTTGTTCTCAGCGAATCCTGATATTGAAGTTGACACCTCGCTTCCGGCATTCGTTGTCATTATAATTATTGTGTTCTCAAAATTAACGAGCCTGCCCTGAGCATCTGTGATCTTACCGTCGTCAAGAATCTGCAAAAGAATATTCAAAACGTCGGGATGCGCCTTCTCTATCTCATCGAACAGGATAACTGCATGAGGACGGCGGCGGATCTTTTCGGTAAGCTGGCCTGCTTCATCATATCCAACGTATCCGGGAGGAGCACCGATGATTCGTGAAACAGCGTGCTTTTCCATAAACTCGGACATATCAAGCCTGATAAGTGATTCAGGCTGTTTAAATAGCTCGTCGGCAAGGATCTTAACAAGCTCGGTCTTACCAACACCGGTAGGACCTGCAAAAATCATTGAAACGGGATTCTGTCTATATGAAACACCTGCTCTTTTGCGCTTGACAGCTCTTACAACGGCATCTACAGCCTCCTCCTGACCAACAAGGCGAGAATCAATACGTTCTTTGAGGCCCTGAAGGTCTGCAAGCTCACCGGCTTTTATTTCTGATGCAGGGATACCTGTCCAAATCTCAATAACGTTTGCTATATCGTTAACAGTGATTTTAAGTCCGTCGAGGACCTTGGCGAGTTCTTCCTGCCTCTTCTCGAGGTTCAACCTCTCAACCTTCAGATCGGCAAGTGCCTTATAATTTGATTCTGTCTGTCCTTCGGGATTTTCAACGGTTGAGGAAAGCTCTGCTTCCTTCTTTGTTATTTCAGCGAGCTTCTTCTGGTTTCTCTGCCACTCATTTCTCTCGGCAGAATTAAGCGATACTCTTGCCGCCGCTTCATCAATAAGGTCTATAGCCTTATCCGGAAGGAATCTATCGGTTATATATCTTTCGGAGAGCCTTACAGCCGCGCCTGCGACGTCATCAGAAATAGAAGCACCGTGAAATTTCTCGTAATACTTCTTTATACCCTGGATAACACGTATAGTTTCGTCAATTGAAGGCTCGTTTACCATAACAGGCTGAAAACGGCGCTCAAGGGCACTGTCTTTCTCGATATACTTACGGTACTCTTTAAGTGTTGTTGCACCTATAACCTGTATCTCGCCCCTTGACAAAGCGGGTTTAAGGATATTTGCCGCGCTCATACTTCCTTCAGAGTCGCCTGCACCGACAATGGTATGAACCTCATCTATCATAAGAATGATATTTCCTGCGGCCTTAACCTCCTTGATCAATCCAAGAATTCTCGACTCAAACTGACCGCGGAACTGAGTGCCTGCGACAAGGGCCGCAATATCAAGAAGCCAGATCTCTGTTTCGGCAAGTCTTTCGGGCACGTTGCCGTCGACAATGCGCTGTGCAAGCGCTTCAGCAATAGCTGTTTTACCAACACCGGGCTCACCGATAAGGCAAGGGTTGTTTTTTTGCCTTCTTGAAAGGATCTGAATAACTCTTTCAAGCTCCTTTTCCCTGCCTATGATCCTATCCGTATCGCCCCTCAGAGCTTTAGCGGTAAGATCTGTGCAATAGGTATTCAAAAGCTTCTTCTCGTCCGCTTTCTTATCATCCTTTTTGCCCTTTTTGTCTCCCTTTTTCTTTGAGGGATCAGGCGCTCCCATGGGCATACCGAAGCCGCCGAATATTTTCTGGAAATCAACCGCAGGCGCACCGCCGTCAGTCATATCCTGTCCGTCAGAGGATTCAACTGCTTCAAGCATATTTTCAACCTCTCCCGCCATATTTTCGATATCCTCGTCATTCATTCCCATTTTCTTGAGGATGTCGTCAACAGGTTTAATTCCGAGCTCCTTCGCACATACAAGGCACAGCCCTTCATTAAAAGTTTTGTTATCTTCCATACGAGTTATAAAAACGACTGCAGGTCTCTTTTTACATCTCGCGCACTTCTGAAATTCCATTTAAATACCTTTCCGAATTATTTGCTATGTTTTAAAGTTTGCCATCAGAAGCTCAATAAAAGCTCTATCGGGCTAAAGTTAAGTAAAAGTTTGTATAAAAGTCCACCCTTGAATTCTGTACCGAGCCATCCTGATTCGAATATGCCCATATGAACAAAAATGTCAAACGCAGATACGAATGCCCAGCCTACAACAAAGCCAAGCAGACCGTTGAGCACAGCACCTGCAATCTTATTGGCCTTTCCAAGTGTCGTGTCCTTAATAGACGACTCAAGGAACCAGCATCCTACCCTGATCAGCAAAACAAAAATCAAGAATAAGATGATAAAGGTTATTGCTAAAGCAATAATTTCAACTACCGGCCCTGTAACGTTGCCAATAAGCTCGCTTACCGTCTCTTTATTCGTCAGATCAACCCCTTTAAGAGCCGCTGCAAGTTTAATCAACGTGGGAAGCTCTTTATTGGGATTCTTATCTATAAAGTCAGTTACGTACGACTGTATTTTGTTTTCAAGAGGAGTTTGAATTATAGGTGCAACCAGCACTTTTGAAATCGGCTTGGAAAGCAAAGCTGAAAGAGCCAAGGAAGCGGCTATTCTTACAGGTTTCATAACAGATTTCAAAAAACCTCTTACGATGCCAACCACAACACCCGCAGCCACAAGACCGATCAACACAAGATCCAGCACTATTGATAAAATTAAAGCCGGTGACATTACTCCACATCCTTTCTTCGAATTCCGCACATTGCATATAAAAAGTATATACGGAGATGACTGAATTATTTTAAAACAACGTTTTCCTTACCGAAACCGTCATAAAGCTTATCAAGAACTCTCTTGCTCTCAACAGATATCAAAGAGTCTTTAAGCACGTTGTATTTCTTCGTTGAAGCATCATAGATAACTATTTCTGTGCTTCCGGGATTCAGGGTTGCAAGCCTTTGAATTTTGTTAACGGCATAGTCTGTAACACTTGCCATCTTTATATATATTCTCTCAGCCTTTACACTTTCACCCGACGGTACAGAAAAATCATCATTGGAAATCAATGGCATAGCATTAGAAAGAATGATACGAACCGTATCACCATCCTCAAACGAAAGCGCACCATCGATCATTACGGCATTATCCTCGTGAAGAATGCCGGCGAACTTCGAGTATTGCTTTGTAAAAACAATAACCTCTATCTCCGAGGTTCTGTCCTCTACCTTAATAAAGGCCATTGTTTCCCCGTTTTTAACCGCTTTTGTTCTTTTTGCAGATATAATACCGGCTACCTTTACATTATCCCTATCCTTATACTTTGGCTCTGTATTAGCCTCGGTAGATGAGATAATGTCAGAAAGCTTGTCTATATTCAACGTAGAGGTATGGCTCGAATAATTATCAAGCAGATGACCCGAGAAATACATACCGGAGGATTCTTTTTCAAGTATCAACAGATCCTTGATAGGAAATTCCGGCAGATTGGGATACTCAAACGATGATGAAGCACTCGTTACCTCTATTCCCATTGAGAACATATCCATCTGACCGACAACATTGTTTCTGGCCTTATCCTGTTCTGCCTCAAGCACTCGCTCATAACACTCCATAAGCGATCTGCGGGTTACACCGAGTCCGTCAAACACACCGCACTTAATAAGCGCCTCCAGCGTTCGTTTATTGAGATCTGAGCCTGTCATACGGCAAACAAAGTCGTCAAACGATTTAAACGGTTTCTTTGTTCTTTCTCTGATAATTGCCTCAGATACGTTTCTACCCATATTTTTTATCGCAAGAAGTCCGTATCTGATATTACCGTCCACAACAGTGAAATTAACACCGCTTTGATTGATCTCGGGTGCAAGCACCTTAACCCCGTGCTTACCCGCATCTATAATATACTCACTGAGCTTACCTGTATCAGAGAGCACGCTTGTCATAAGCGCAGAGAAATATTCCGCAGGATAATGTGCTTTAAGATATGCGGTTCTGTACGAAAGGAAGCCGTATGCTGTTGCATGGCTCTTGTTAAAGGCATACTTTGCAAAACCGACCATCTCGTCAAATATATCAAGCGCGTCCTTCTCATTTACACCGTGTGCAACGCATCCGGACACAAAGCTTTCCTTCTCGGCCTCCATAACGTCAGCCTTCTTCTTGGACATAGCTCGCCTTACAATATCCGCCCTTGCATAGCTATAGCCCGCAAGATTACGGCAGATCTGCATTACCTGCTCCTGATATACGATACAGCCGTAAGTTACGTCGAGAATATCCTTAAGCTCGGGTATTTTATAATCCGTTTTTTCCTTACCGTGTTTTCTGGCGATAAACTTATCGATCGAGTCCATAGGTCCGGGCCTGAAAAGAGCGATACAAGCAATTATATCTTCAAGATTTGTGGGGCAAAGGCGCATAAGCACCTGCTTCATACCGCCGGACTCAAGCTGGAATACACCGTCCGTTTTTGCACTTGCAAGAAGCTCAAAAGTTTTCTTGTCATCAAACGGAACTCGCGTGATGTCAAAGTCAGGGTGGGTCTTTCGTATTTCGCGCTCTGCATCGTGTATAACAGTGAGATAACGAAGGCCAAGGAAGTCAAACTTGACAAGGCCAAGACGCGCACCTGTGTTCATATCAAACTGCGTAACAACACCTGTTCCACTGTTTGAAAGCGGAACGTACTCGTACGTCGGTTTTTCGGTTATAACAACGCCTGCAGCATGCGTTGAAGCATGGCGAGGCATTCCCTCAAGGCTTTTACTGAGCTCAATGAGTTTTCTTGTTTCCTCGTCGTTTTCATAAAGATGCTTAAGCTCCTTATTCGAGTCAAGCGCCGATTTGATCGTTACGTTAAGCTCGTGAGGAATAAGCTTTGCAACGGTATCTACCTTTCCGTAAGGCATACCGAGGGCGCGGCCAACGTCACGCACGGCAGCTTTAGCCGCAAGAGTACCAAAGGTAACTATCTGAGCAACCTTATCGTCGCCGTACTTTCTTTTTACGTATTCGATGACCTCATCACGTCTGTTATAACAAAAATCTATATCAAAATCGGGCATTGAAACACGCTCGGGATTCAAAAATCTCTCAAAAAGCAGGTCAAACTCCATAGGATCGACGTCGGTAATACCTATGCAATATGCAACCAAGCTTCCTGCACCCGAGCCTCTGCCGGGGCCAACGGGAATATCTGTGCGCTTAGCATAGCGAACGAAATCACTAACGATAAGGAAATAAGCGTTAAAGCCCATTTTATCAATGACCGAGAGCTCATATTCAAGCCTGTTTATATATTCATCCCTTGAATGACGGTTAAAGTGAAACTTTCCGTCTTTTTCCTTAACCTCAAAGCCTGAATATGCATCGCGGCGGAGCTGTTCCTTGTGATCAAGCCCTCCCTCCGCCTTAAAATCAGGCAGATGGAGCTTATCAAATTCAAAATCAAAATTGCATTTTTCGGCAATTTTGACCGTGTTCTCACAAGCCCCCTCAAATCCTTGGAAAAGGGACTGCATTTCATTTGTTGATTTAAAGTAGAACTCATCTGTTTCAAAACCAAACGGTCTACCATCCGAAATAACGTTGTTAGTCTGAATACACATCAGGGTAGCCTGTGTATCTGCATCAGACTTTTCAAGATAATGAACGTCATTTGTAGCAACCATCGGGATACCGAGCTTTTTGCTGATAAGCTTGACAGCATAGGCCACCTTTCTTTCATCCTCAAGGTTGTGGTTCTGAATCTCAAGATAATAATCATCGCCGAATATGGACTGCATAAGCGCGGCTTCCTTCTCAGCCTCTTCCATATTTCCTGCAACGATCATCTGTGCAACCTTACCGCCGATACAACCGGAAAGAGCAATAAGCCCCTCATGGTGCTCAGAAAGGAGTTCAATATCAATTCTGGGGCGCATATAAAAGCCATTTACGAAGCTTTCGGATACCATATAGCAAAGATTCTTATAGCCGACCTCGTTTTTGCAGAGCAAAACAAGGTGATAACCAGACGTATCCTGCCTTCCCTCTTTTTTAAATCTTGAGCGATCGGCGACGTACACCTCGCATCCGATTATAGGCTTTACACCCTTTTTCTTCAGCTCAGTGTAAAACTCTACAGCACCGTACATAACACCGTGGTCGGTGATAGCAACAGCGCTTTGCCCCTCGCGTATCGCTTTATCAGCTATATCGGAGATTCTGGTTGCGCCATCAAGAAGGCTATATTCTGTATGTAAATGAAGATGAACAAAATCTCCCATTATACCTCTCCTAAATTTTCTTGTTAAGCGGCATCAGCTGTGATGCAAGCTCAATTATCTTTGCAAGGCGGTGCGAAAGACCCGATTTGGATATCGGTGGCACTGATATTGCAGAAAGCTGAGATAATGACAGGTCTCTGTGCAATAGCCTTAACCTTGCTGTTTTTTCAAGCTCCTCAGGAAGTGAGGACAAGAGCCCCAATCTGTCGAGCTCCTCGATTACCGAAATCTGTTTATGTGAAGCGGTAACCGCTTTATCTATATTATTCATTTCACAGTTGGAAATGCGATTTGCATTGTTTCGTATCTCGCCCTTGATCTTTTCATTAACAAAGGCAAACATTGTATTATTAAGTCCGGAGTATGCAAAAAAGTCCTCAATCACAGAGCTTTTCTTTGCATAGAGATATTCTTTGCCGTTTCTTGAAGATGATTTCATCTCGATACCGCAGTCAATCAAAAAATCTCTGTGACGAGAAAGTAATACTGACGGTGAAAGCTCTATCATATACTGCTTTTCAGGATTTGAAACCTTTCCGGAGGCAAAGAACACACCCCTGACAAAAGCTGAAGAGCAACCGGCACATTTTTCATCAAAAAGTGCACCGCCCGAATGAAGTCGGCCAAGATATGCTGCACAACTCTTTGACTCGAACACAACTTCTCTTAAGCGACCGCCCTTTTCAGGACGCCTGACTACCGCCTCCCTGCCGTAATGCTCGTGGATAAGCTTTACAGTATATTCAGACAAAACGTCATTTTCCAGCGATATTATCACAGTATTGCCATCGAATGTGCCCTTAGAGGAAACGATGCCAAGCAACATTGATCTTCGACAGCAAATATTCTTCATTTGTATTGACATTATTTCTGCCTTAACGTCAGACGAAAAAGACATCACAACCTCCTAAAATTTATTTTTGCATCTACCGCCCATAATTTCGATTTCAAGTTCAAGCTCGATGCCGAATCTTCCCTTCACGGATTCTTTGGCTACACTTATAAGTTCAAGATAATCACGAGCTTTGGCATTTGCACGGTTGACAATAAAGCCCGCGTGCTTCTTTGATATTTCGGCACCGCCAAAAGACGTCCCCTTAAGGCCGCACGTATCAATATAATACCCTGCGCCCACTCCATTACATCTCTTGAAAACCGAACCAAGCGACCGCTCACCTACCGGTTGAGTTTTATTACGCATATCACGGAATTTCGCTATCTCTCCGTCTATTAAATGCTCAGGTATCGGTTCTAAACGCAAGCATACTTCAAGAGCAACAAGCCGCTTTCCCTTTACGGAACTGCTTCTGTATTTAAAGTCGAGTTCATCGGGGTAAAGTGTTACGATCTCTTTTGCTTTTGAATCGAAGAAGTTTGCCGAGATGAAAAAATCAGATATCGACCTGCCGAATGCACCTGCGTTAGACACAAGCGCACCGCCAAGTGTTCCCGGAATGCCGAAAAGAGCCTCAGCTCCGCCAAGAGATTTCTTTTTTGCCGCCATAATCAATTTCGGCAGAAAAACACCCGCATCCGCTTTGACGGTGTTATGGTTAAAAGTAATGTTATTGATTTTTCTCGTTGATATTATCATCCCGGAATAATCATCATCCTGCGGAAGTATATTTGACATTCCGCCAACGATCATATAATCGATTCCGCACTGATCGGCAAGAGTGATAAGTTCAACAAGCATTTGATTTGTGCTTGGCAACACGTAAAGCATTGCCCGAGCACCTATTCCTACAGGTGAGATCTCAGCCATCCTAACTCCCACCTTATATTCAACGTCCTTATCCTTCAAAAAATTCAAAAGAACGTCAAGCACGAATTAACCTCCGACAGAGTACTTTTCCCTTTCGTCAAGCATATCCTCTGCCGCTTTTCTTTGAGCATCCGTAACCGCGATACCACCAAGTATGCGCGAAAGCTCGGCAACTCTGCCGTCTCTGTCAAGAGGATAAACACTTGTTTCTGTTTTGGAATTAACTTCCTGCTTCTTTATAAGCAAATGAACGTTTGCAAGTGAGGCGATCTGCGCACTGTGGGTAACGCAAACAAGCTGTGTTTTTTTAGCAAGCGAAAGCATCTTAATGCCTATTTTACGCGCAGTTTTACCCGATACACCTGCATCGATCTCGTCGTATATAACAGTTGCTATGCCGTCTTTATCGGATATAACCGATTTGAGCGCAAGCATTATACGAGCAAGCTCGCCGCCGGATGCGATCCTACCAAGCGGTTGCGCATCAGCGCCCTTATTTGCGCTGATATAAAACTCAATAAGGTCATATCCGTTAGGATAAAGCACCTTTTTTCCGTCCTTTTCTTCACAGCTGACTGCGGCAAAGAATACAACACTCGGCATATCAAGGAATTCAAGCGTTTCCTTAACTTCTTTCTCGATCTCTTTGCACGATTTTATTCTTGCCTCGTGGATCTTATCAGCAACGGTAATTGCTTCGTCGTATAAAGCGGTTTGCAGAGCCTGCAGTTTCTTGAGTAGCTGCTCAGAATTCTGAAGCTCGTCAAGCTCCTTTACAGCATTCTCACGGAATTGAAGAACATCCTTTACCGTATGGCCGTACTTTCTCTTTATTTTTGATATTTTATCAAGTCTTGATTCTATTTTATTCAACGCCTCGTTAGGATCTTCCTCAAGATCCTCAACGACAGCAAACATCTCTTCTCCGATATCCTCTGCCTTATAGAGCATATCGCGAAGGGTTTCCACGTACTCTGAAGCCGCAGGAATAACGTCACTTACCTGCTCGAGCGCGGTGATACTCTTATCGAGCAAGAATGCAATGCTTCCCTTCTCGCTTCCCTTAAGTGCCTTGAATACAAAACCGGCATTCTTGGATATTTTCTCGCTATTCTTTATCTTTACCTTCTTATCGATAAGCTCCTCTTCTTCACCGTCGTAAAGCGCAAGCTTATCAATATCCTTGATCTGATATTCAAGCATTTCGATCATTCGCTCTCGCTCGGCCTCGCGCTTTTCAATATCAGATATCTTCGTTGAAATATCGTAATATTCCTTGTACTTTAAAGAATACTCGGAAAGCAACGCGGTATTTGATGAATAAACGTCTATAAGCTCGACCTGGTGCGCCGGATCTGTGATAGCAGATGTATCGCTTTGTCCGTGTATCGTAATAAGCGCGGGAACGATCTCCTTAACCAAGGACAAGGTAACGGTTCTTCCGTTTATCTTGATGCTCGACTTACCGTCAAGAGTAATATTACGCTGAACGATAATTCCGCCTTCCTCGTCAGGCGATATGCCCGCATCAGAAAGTCTTGCCAAAGCAACGTCGCAAAGATCAGAAAAAACACCGCTAACCATAGCATAGCTCTCACCTGTGCGTATAAGCTCCCTATCCGCCTTAGCGCCAAGCAAAAGGTTTATTGAATCGATTATTATTGATTTACCTGCACCGGTCTCGCCTGTAAGCGCAGTGAAGCCGCCGTTAAAATCCAAATCAAGATTTTTAATAACGGCAACGTTTTCAATATGTAAGGATTGTAGCATTTTTATACTCCAAAATTATACTCTGAAAGCTACTTTAAGCTCCTTTGCAACCTCGGTTGCAATTTCGTTTGTTCTGACAACAAGAAGAATTGTGTCATCTCCGGCAACACTGCCGACAATATGAGGCTTTTCAAGTGAATCAACACATACAGCAAGAGCATTTGCCATACCGGGATAGGTCTGCACAACAACGATATTGCCTGCTGCCTCAACTCTGACAACCGAATCAGCAAGTGCCTCGTTCATAACGGGAACGTTGTTTTCCTTTTTAACGCCGGGGAGAATGTACTTGTATTCACCCTTACCCGTCATACCCTTAACGAGCTTGAGCTCTCTGATATCGCGCGAAATAGTTGTCTGAGTTGCGTTGATTCCCTCCTGGCGAAGCAAATCAATCATCATCTCCTGAGTATCGATGTTGTGTGAGTCGATCAACTCAAGAATTTTCTGCTGTCTTTTGTTTTTCATGTTTTTTCTCCTGACTAACGATTTATATATTTTCTATTCGCTGCATTTTTTCGAACAAGGTTGCAAACATATTGTTCGGGCTAAAGGTAAGCATTTTCAATCTCTTCTTCGACGATCTGATCACGCAATGGCTGCCCGAGGCAAGCTCGCAAACGAATCTACCGTCTATATTTATAGCCAATTCGGTATAACCGATATTGGTTACAGAGATCTCTTCCGAGGGGTTAAAAATAACCGAGCGGTTGAAAAGAGAATGGGGACATATCGGTGTTGCAAGAATAGAATCTATCTCATGCGAAACAACCGGGCCACCTGCAGAGAACGAATATGCGGTCGAGCCGACAGGTGTCGAAAGTATTAAACCGTCAGCCCTGTATTTAAGAGACGCGCCATTCAAATCGGAAAGCGACATCTCAGCAAGTCCTATGTAATTTCCGTGGCTGATAACAACGTCATTTACCGCAAGTCTTGGATAAACAGAGGTTTTGCCTCCGTTATTTACCTCAAGCTCAAGGAGCATTTTCTCCTCGACTCTCGCCTTGCCGCTTGCAATTTCATCAAGGATCTCAAGCTCGGAGATCTCAACCTCCGAAAGATAACCGAGTTTACCGAGGTTGACACCAAGAACAGGAACGTCCCTATCAACAGCTATCACAGATGCATCAATTACAGAACCGTCGCCTCCGATAACAACGATAAGCTCTACGTCCTGCGGAACAGACTCCACCGCCTTAGCTCCACATTCTTTCGCCACGTTATATTTATCCTCAACAAAAACCTCGCATCCGTTTGCCAGAAGCCTTTTGATAACGTCATAGCTTACAGAATAATCACTATCCTTCGTTTTGTTGGGAATAACCAGTATTTTATTCACAACGTTCTCCTTTCTGTGTTTTAACACAAAAGATTACGGTAGTTATTTTTTCTTAAAGTGAGCAAGATACTCAACGTTCCCGTCTCCGCCGGTTATTCCCGACTTTACAACACCGAGGCATTCAAATCCAACGGCAGATGCACAGTCGCAAACCTTTTCAATTGCGGCGCGCCTTACCTTTTCGTCTTTGACAATGCCGCCCTTACCAACCTTGCCCTTTCCCGCCTCAAACTGCGGCTTGATAAGGCAGATAAAATCCGCGCCGGGTGCTAAGCACTGACAAAGCGAGGGGATTATGTAGGTTGCGGATATAAACGAAACGTCCATTACCGCAAGATCCGGAACATACGGCAGATCAATAGGATCAATGTATCTTGCATTATAATTTTCCATCACGAATACACGGGGATCGCATCTAAGCTCCTTAACAAGCTGACCCGAGCCGGAGTCAAGCGAGATAACAGATTTTGCGCCGTTTCTCAAAAGGCAATCGGTAAAACCGCCGGTCGATGCACCAACGTCTATAGCGAGCTTTCCCTCAACAACAAAGCTAAACTCGTTAATAGCAGTTTCAAGCTTGATGCCGCCACGGCTGGCATACTTATTTGAGCCCTCGGTAACAGTGATCTCAACCTCACCATCAACGTCGAAGGAAGGCTTTGTTACTACTGTTCCGTTAACAGAAACAAGGCCTTCTGTTATCTTTTGCTTGGCATCTGTTCTGCTACCAGCAAATCCGTTTTCGTAAAGATATATATCAATTCTCATTTGTATTCAAATCAAAAGGTGCGTCTGTTACACAGTCGTCCTGCGACTCGATAAGGATGCGAACCTTTTGCTCTGCGTTGCTGAGCTTTTCGTTGCATATCTTAATAAGAGTTATCGCCTCTTCAAACACCTTTATCGATTCATCAAGCGAGAGCTCGCCGCCCTCAAGCTTTGTAACCGCTATATCGAGGCTCTTTATAGCCTCTTCAAATTTTATATCCTTTTTCATTCCTTCACCTCATATATTTCGGTAATCGTGGCATTTGCGCTACCTTTTGAAAGAGATATTTTAACCTCATCTCCAACACTCAAGGATTTTGCGTTCGTTACGCTTCTTCCACCCATCTCAACAATTCCGTATCCCCTTGAAAGAACGGAGAGTGGGCTGAGCGCATCCGCCTTGCCCGAAAGTATCGCAAGACTTGAACGTTTTTCCGAAACAAATGACGAGATCGCCACCTGCATCCTGCGTGAATAATCGGAAACATCGGTATATCTGTCGGCAAACATTGCGCGTGTATCACAAAGCACAGGCGAGCGACTTATCAATTCAAGCTCGCGCCTTTTTGAATTCACGGTATTTTTAAGCGATTTTTCAATCCTTAATGCAGCTTCATCAAGCGAAAGAATTATATCCTTGATATCAGGCACAGAAATCTCAGCCGCAGCAGAAGGCGTGGGTGCTCTCATATCCGCAACAAAATCGCAAATAGTAAAATCCGTTTCATGACCTACAGCTGAAATTATCGGGGTTTTCGCAAGGTAGATCCTGCGTGCAAGCGCCTCACTGTTGAAGGACCAAAGATCCTCTATCGATCCACCGCCCCTACCAATGATAATAACGTCAACAAGCCCAGATGAATCAAGATAATCAAGAGCTTTTATAAGGCTTGCCTCAGAGCCCTCGCCTTGAACGAGCGCAGGATAGAGATAGATCTTTGCAAGCGGAAATCTTCTGCCCGTAACGTTGATTATATCGCGCACTGCCGCGCCTGTGGGCGACGTTATAACTCCAATCTTCTCGGGGTAGCGCGGTATATCTTTTTTATGCTCGGGTGAAAACATTCCCTCTGCCGAGAGCTTCTCCTTAAGTTGCTCATATGCCTTGTACAAAGCACCGACGCCGTCCGGCGTCATATTGTTCGCATAAAGCTGAACTGAGCCGCCCTGCGTATATACGGATACAGATCCATGCACCGTTACCTTCATTCCGTCCTCGGGCATAAACTTGAGTCTTTGCCTGGAAGAGCGGAACATAACCGCTTTTATCTGCGCATCATTATCCTTAAGGGTAAAATACATATGCCCGGAACGGTGATCTGTCAGATTGGAGATCTCTCCCGTTACGGTAACGGCAGAAAGAGTGCGATCCGAATCAACAAGATTCTTGATATGGTTATTCAGTTCTGTTACCGTAAGCGAAGAGGCGGCAGGCCTCTCGCGAAGGAAGGATATATCCATTTATTTCTCCAAATTATATTTTCTTGCACAAAGTGCGGCAATGCCAACAGCGTTATCCGCAGAAAGCGCAGGCTCAGCAAAGGAAGCCGAGCACACGGCAGAAAGCTTTCTTTTTATTATCGAGTTTGACATAACTCCGCCGGCAAACAAAAATTCAGTTTTACCGAATCTTGTCTCGTATTCGTTTACAAGGTAAATGAGAGAGTTTGCAATGAAATCAAGTGTGAATGCCGCAACAAGCGAAGCATCAGACGTTTCTTTGTAAAGCTTTACAGCCATATTTTCAAGACCGGAGAGATTTATCTCAAGAGCCTTACCGCTTATCTTTTTCTTCGGAATCTTTTTTTCGTTTTTAAGAGCAAGTGCCTCAAGATCCTTTCCGCATGGGAAATTCAAACCAAGATGAACACCGATTCGGTCGATCACCTGCCCTGCGTTAAGATCCGCAGTGCCGCCAACAAGCTCAGCACAGAATGATGCTTCAGCCGGTTTTACCTTAAGCATCTCTGTTGTTCCACCTGAAACGTGAAAGGCAACGAACTCCTTATCAAGCAGATCAAATCTGTTTGCCGAGTAGATAGCCGCCATTATATGACCGCACTGATGCGAAAATCTGTAAAGAGGTGCTCCGCTAACCGCACTCATTCCCTCTGCCACGGCAACACCGCTCAAAAAGCAAGGCATATAAGAGCCATCGACGTTGCGAGGACGCTCGCTCACACCGATAGCTACAGTTTCACCGTTAAAATATCCGGACAAGCGATTCATAAGCTCGGGCATATTCTTAACGTGAGCGAAAACGGCATCCGACTGCCGCAAGCCGCACTCACCGTGTTTTACGGTCAACGGCGCTTTTTCATTGGCAATAAGCTTGCCGTCAGGGGTCATAACGGCAACTGAGGTGGTATAGTTGCTTGTATCTATACCGATGATGAATTTGTTATTCATTTTGCCTCGATAAGCTTTGCTACTGCGTTAAGAACGCCGTTTACAAAGGAGTATGCCTTATCATCGTCATATTTCTTAGCAAGCTCAATTCCCTCGTTGATAGAAACCTTGGAAGGAATATCATCCATATATGCCATCTCGTACGTTGCAAGCTTCAAAATTGCGGTGGAAACAATAGAAACTCTCTCCTTGTTCCATCCAACGAGGCATTTAGAGATGTATTCATCGATCTCTCTGTGGTTCTCTGCAACACCGAAGAATACCTGCTTAACGTAATCATCAACCTCAAGCGCGCGAACGTTGGTTGCCTTTTCAAAGATCTCCTCTGCAGTTTCATCCTTCTTAGAAACAGTTTCAAATAAAAGAAGAAAAGCATTTTCTCTTGCAGTTTTTCTGTTCATAGTCATTTTCCTTTGTAAAAGATTTATTATAATTATTATAAATATTATAATACTTTAAGAGAAACTTGTCAACTGATTATGCGTAAAATTATTCGTTTTTGAATTTTTATTCATAATCGTTATTATTTGTGCAAAACACTTGAAAAAAGCTTTTTGTTGTGATAGAATAGTTCAAGAAAAACAAAGAAGGAGGAAAATATGAAGCTTATTAAAAAGGTTGCATTCGAAACAGCAGTTTTCACGTTGGCAATCAACACGTTGTATCTTATTGCCGCTTTATTTATCTACCCTAACCTTACAGAGCTGCCGAGCATTGATATAATTCAGCATTTTGTTATCATGATACTGAGCTTTGTTATTGCGTTGGCAAACCGTATTTTCGAGGTTGAAAAGCTGCACAAGGTTCTTAAAGTTGTGATAAACTATACTGTCATTTTAGTATCCTTTATCGTTCTGTTCTCTTCCTGGCGCCCGGATTCATTCGCAAGTTCAAGCGCATTCTTTGTTGCAATTTTCCTCTTTACAGTTGCTTATGCACTTGTTTTTGCAGGCATCATGATTGGTAAAAAAATCTATGCAAAATCCAAGCTTTCAAATCCTGCACCGGTTGCAAAGCCCAAAGCAAATAAAAAGAACGATGAAGCAT
>JAZLCY010000063.1:0-16072 GCA_045614485.1 Eubacteriales bacterium | reverse complement strand
GGGATTGTAAAAAGCGATAATCTACACAAAACAATCCCTCAGTCAGCTTCGCTGACAGCTCCCTTTACACAAGGGAGCCTTTGACACAAGATCATTCTACGCTGAATTTTTATTTGCTTTCTGCTCATCGGCAAAGCCTTTATAGAACCCCGCCACTATGGCGGGGTTTTCGTCTTACAAAAAAAGAGAGCCTCTCGGCTCTCTTTTTTTACTTTTCTATCTCTACCCTGCGTAGCAGGATCTCACCGCGTGCGCATACCGCTTACGGTATATTGCGTAATTCGTAGTGTCCGCCCGACGAATAGCAAATTTCATCCACCATAGGTGGATTTCTCCCGTCAAAGATGGATTTCACTGCGCAAGTCGCGGAGTGACTTGCGCTACACCTTGTCCCTAAGATATGCTGCTGTGCGGCAAAGATATGACAGTGCCGCAGGCACAAGTTCATCGGGCATATTGTCGGTGAAGTAGTTTGCCTCAAGGGTAATATCCCCCTTATAGCCTATCTTGTGCAGTGCCTTTGTGATAGCGGCAAAGTTCATCTTGCCAACGAAAGGCGCGGTGTGAAGATCATGCACAAAATCGTTATCGTGAACGTGGAGCGCCTTAAGCCTATCTCCGAGGGCGATGATCATATCGTCTGCCGCCTCGCCAACAAGACCTGCGTGGCCAACGTCAAGGCAGGCAACGGCATCACCGCCGAGCGCATCGATATATCTTATCATTTCGGCGGCATCCGAGCAAACGCTCTTAACTATCCTGTCGCGGAAGTCCTTATGCCTGCCCCACATATTCTCGATAGCCACGGTAACGCCAAGCCCCTTTGCCCTTGCTATAACTCGGGAATAGAACTCCATATTCATACCGAATCTATCATCTGCCGAAAGGCAGGGACAGATAACCGCCGGATGCACGATGATCGTGGGAGCGCCAAGCTCCGATGCGATCTCAAGCGAGCGCAGGATAGAATAATATATCATCCTGTTGTGGTCGCCATTCTCTTCCCCAAGCTTAAATCGGGAGAAGGGCGCGTGCGCCTGGTTAAATCCAACTCCGTAGCTTGCCGCCACCCGCTTAAGCTCCCTTGCCAGTGCAATTCCGCCTGCACCGAGGGCAACGGAGGTGGGCTCGTACATTGAATAATCCACAGCCTCAAATCCTGCCTCGCAGTTCATACGAACTGCCGCTACAGCGCCGAATCTTTTTTCCAGCGCTTCCGTATGGTTTGAGATCTTCATTATTCCGCTCCCCCTTCCGTGTGTGTTTTTTTCGTGCCGCGGCGCTTGCTTTCCTTAAGCTGCTGCGAGGAATGAACGTAAAGGTCTATAACCCCGTCTATCGTTTGGCAAAGCGCCTCTCTGAGCTCCTTCGGCAACGTTCTTGTTCTGCGATAGCTTTGCAAAAGCCTGATCTCATCGTCCGAAAGCTCCGAGGTATCGTGGCGCACAGGCATATCGAGAAGCTCACCGATATTGATGCCGAATTTTTCGGATATTTCGGGGAGCATTTTCATATATGAGCTTGACCTTTCGCGCCGCCAGTTGTTAACGGTTTTTTGCGCAAGACCCATCGTGCGCTCGAACGCGGCATCACTGCCAAACTCCGCATCGATCAAAAGAAGCACTCTTTCCCTTACCTTCTCTTGATTTTCCTTGCTTATTCTCATTTCCATAAGGTGTTATTTTCCCTTCTTTACGGGCACTTTTTTCTTTTTCTTCGTGGCGGAAAAACCGAACTTTCCAAGCTTCTTTCCCTGCGCGAAATACTCGCCGTGAGAGTAGGAGATAAGCCCGGCTTTATCAAGGCAGATCCTGCCGTTATCGAGGATAGAATCATCGCAGGAAATACTAACTATATCAGCCATAAAAACGTGATGTGTGCCGCTCTCCATAACCTCAAAGGTGCGGCATTCAAGCGCCAGGGGCGACTCTTTTATCGTGGGCGCGCTTACAACCTCGCTTGCCACACGGGTGAGCTTGCATTTTTCAAACTTATCCACCTTTGCACCGGTGAAAATGCCGGCATAATCGGTGGCTTTAACGAGGGATTCGGTGGTGAGATTTATTACGAACTCGCCCGACTCCTTAAGCATCTTATAAGAGTGCCTCGTTGGGCGCACGGAAACGTATGCCCTGGCAGGATGCGTTGAAAGAATGCCGCACCAGGCAACAGTTAAAACGTTGTTTTTCTCCATATCTCCCGTTGTAACGAGCACCGCGGGCAGAGGGCCGAGCAGTGCCCCCGCTTTAAAGCTTTGTCTTGCCATAACAGCTCCAAAATACGAATTTTTTATTTTATTGTAGCACAAATTACGAATTTTGTAAACCCCATTCTCACACCTTTTGCACAAGATCTTTTAAAAAATAATGTACTTTTGTCACTTTTTTTGATTTTTAATTAAAATGTACTATAAATGTTCATAATTTAGTAGTATAATAATCCTACTAAAACTATAAAGAGCAGGTTTACGTCTATGCTTAGATTAACTAATATCAAAAAGGACTACAAAACGGCATCTGAAACCGTTCACGCCCTCAAGGGTGTGTCCCTCTCGTTCAGAAAGAACGAGTTCGTTTCGATCCTTGGCCCTTCCGGATGCGGTAAGACAACGATGCTTAACATCATCGGCGGCCTTGACCACTACACCTCCGGCGACCTTGTTATAAATGGCAAGAGCACAAAGGCATATACATCAAGAGATTGGGACGTTTACAGAAACCACAGAATAGGCTTTATTTTCCAGAGCTACAACCTTATCCCGCACCAGACCGTGCTTGGCAACGTTGAGCTTGCGCTCACTATCGCAGGCATCTCCAAAGAAGAGAGAATTGCAAGAGCAAAGCGCGCGCTTGACAGAGTTGGACTTGCGGGCCAGTACAACAAGCGCCCCAACCAGCTTTCCGGCGGACAGTGCCAGAGAGTTGCTATTGCACGCGCGCTCGTTAACGATCCCGAGATCCTTCTTGCCGACGAGCCCACAGGCGCGCTTGACACCGTTACAAGCAAGCAGATAATGGAGCTTATCAAGGAGATCTCCGGCGAAAGACTCGTTATCATGGTTACCCACAACCCCGAGCTTGCAGACGAATACTCCTCAAGAATTATAAGACTGCTTGACGGTGAGGTTATCGAGGACACCAACCCCTATGCCGAAGCGGATGAGATCGCGGACGTTGAGGCAGAGCTCGCGGCACAGGCAACCGCTACCGAGGTTGTTGAAGACACCTTTACCGAGACCGTTACCGAAACGGCAACCGTAACCGAAATCAAGGTAAAGACCACAAAGAAAACACAGAAAAAGCCGAAGAAGGAAAAGGCAAAGATGTCCTTCTTTACCTCCTTTATGCTCTCGGCAAGAAACCTTCTTTCCAAGAAGGGACGCACCACGATGGTTGGATTTGCAGGCTCTATCGGTATCATCGGTATTGCGATGGTTCTTGCATTCTCCGGCGGTATCAGCGGTTATATTGAGGCAATGCAGGACGATATGCTCTCCGGCAACCCGATCTCCATTACCGAAACGGCTTATGACCTTGAGGCGCTTACCGGCATGATGGGTAATGATTCATCCTTTCAGGTAGGTACTCCCGATAAGGACAAGAAGCCCGGCAACGTTTATATCTCCTCTCTTATCGAGTATCTCGCAACCATGGAATCTATCGAAGAAGAGGTTACTATGGAGAATGAGATAACCAAGGAATACGTCGAATACGTTCGTGCCATGGATAAGGACAGATACAGCGCGATGACTTTGCGCTACGGAATCGACCTTTCCCAGAGCATATATACCGATTTCCGATACAGCACATCCTCAAGCGGAAGGGTGCAGTCGGTAAAATCCATAATTGACACCTACACCTCTATCCTGGGCGAAACCGAGTTCAGCGACTACGTGAGCTACGTGCCCATGCTTGTTCCTCAGTTTACGCAAGCACCCAACAGTAAGGACTACATACTCTCCCAGTATGATCTTGTTGGTGAGGGCAGCCGCGTTGCTACCGAGGCAAACGAGATAATGCTCGTTATCGACGAGAAGGATGAGATCTCCGACCTTCTTCTTGCGATGCTTGGCTACTACACCCAGGAACAGTTCCAGGAAACCGTAGTTAAAGCAACCGAGGATAAATATAACGGTGATGTTTATAAGGCATCCTTCACCTACGAGGAGCTTCTTAACAAGAGCCTTTATTGGTACCCCAACGAATCCATTTACACAAGAACAAGCGATTATTCGCTGTCTGTTCAGATGGGCGGATACGAAGTAAAGATCCCCGTTGGCGAATGCTATCAGTACAACTACCTCTATGACTCCAACACATTCAAAGATGGTCTTGAGCTTAAGGTGGTTGGTATCCTCAAGCCCAAGGACGATATAAAGTTCGGCTGTCTTTCCTCCGGTGTTTACTACACCGAGGCACTTACTCATCATATTCTTACAGAAAATGCAGGCAGCAGCATTATAAATGATGCAAACAAAAATCAGCTTCCCAAATACTCAGATCAGTTCATAGCTATGATGACAGCATTTATGAACCAGGGCAAAGAAGAGGGAGAAGAGGAAACAAGCTTTGAATTAAGCGAGTATATGCTCTTCTATCAGTACGATTATACTTCTTGGTGGTATGGCAAGAATCAGGCCGCAATGCCCGAGGGTTCCGTTTGGAACGATGATATGCACGGCAAGGAAAACGGTGCATTCGGTTTTAGCTATGCAGGCTTGAGTATGTCTATTGAAGATATGTTAGGCAGCATGTTCAGTAGCACCGGCTCAAACGATTCGGACGGTTCGTCCACCAAAAACACAACCAAGGAAAAATTCATCCGCGCGCTTGGCGGTAAGGATATCCCCAACGTTATCCTCATCTACCCCAAGTCGTTTGACGAGATGTATATGGTTACAGACTACCTTGAGATCTGGAACACCGGCGACATCGGAAACGAGAAGTGCCTTATTCTCAACGATGACGGAACTCCCAAGCTTGACGAAAAGGGCAACAAGATTTACGGCGTTATGATAAACGGTACCCCATATCTTGCCGACCGTCCTACCATAAAGGCTACAAACACGATCGAGCTTGTCGTTGGCCTTATGAAAACCCTTGTTGACATAGTTACCTGGGCGCTCGTTGGATTTACCTCCGTTTCCCTTGTAGTTTCCACCGTTATGATAGGCATTATCACCTACGTTTCGGTTGTGGAAAGAATTAAGGAGATCGGTGTTATCCGTTCGCTCGGCGGTAGAAAGAAGGACGTTGCCAACCTCTTCAATGCAGAGGCATTCATTATCGGCCTTCTGGCAGGTGTATTCGGCATCGTAGTTACCTACCTTGTATCTCTGATAATTAATCTTGCCCTTAAGAACGTTATCGGATACAGTCATATTGCGGCACTTCCCTGGTGGCAGGCGCTTCTGCTTATCGCGCTCAGCGTTGGTCTTACCTGCCTTTCCGGTATTATCCCCGCAAGCTCCGCCGCGAGAAAAGACCCTGTTATCGCACTCAGAACCGAGTAAAAGCGATATCTTAAAAATTTTGGCGGCTTGCTTCGGCAACCACCGTATCACAATATGAATGGCAAACACACAAGGCATTTCACCTTGTGTGTTTGTTTTTCCATCAAGCAAAGCCTATAAAACGTACGGTAAAGACGACTGCGTAACCGGCGGGCTTGTAACCTCTTATAAGCATCGGTATGAAGTACTTTCGGCTGTATCGAGTGGTATGATCATCGTGGCATCCCTGTTTCTGTTCGCATAAATTTTTATAGCGAAAATCAACCGAAATTGACATTTATTTTGCCTTTTCGGGTTGACAATAGATCATATCTATGCTAAAATTAACTTAAAATTACAGAAAGGAGATTCTAATATGTTCTGTGAAAAATGTGGTTTTGATTACGAAGGCGAGAAATGCCCCGTTTGTGAGGCTGAAGCTTCTACCGTTGCTGTAGAGCAGGCAGAAAAGTCTCCTTGCGGCCTTATCGGTATGATCATGGGTATCGCAAGCTTCTTCATGATCGGTTGGCCCCTTGCAGCAGCAGGCCTTGTGCTTTCCATCATCGGTAAGAAGAAGTGTGCTACTGACGGTATGGCAACTGCAGGTGTTATCACCTCTATCATCAGCCTTGTAATTAACGTTCTTTCCGCACTTGCTGCGATCGTGTTCTTGGTTCTCTACTTCATATTCATCTTTGGCGTCGGCGTCCTTGGCGCCAGCGCGTCTACGGTATACTAAGACCCCAATAAATATCCCCCGTAAAAGGGGGGTATTTCATTTTCTGGCATAGCCCTACCTGTTACTGGCTACCCGTAAACGGGTTAGGTATAATAGCCTTCTCCTGCGGGAGAAGGTATCATAGGAGCAATAGCGAGTATGACGGATGAGGAGTTTTCAGTTTTCTTTATTCGCTGCTTATTCTACAAGCTAAACCACACCTCATCCACCATAAATGGTCCCCCTTCTCCCTCTGGAGAAGGCTTTTTTCACTATCGCATTTATTCTCACCGGTTAACCTCTCTAGAACCACGCGACTATCGCGTGGTTTTCATTTACACAAAAAAGAAACCGACTCAGGTCGGTTTCTTTTTTTCTCTTCTGCCGTATGGACTAATACAATGTAGTTTTACTCGCTTTTTGTGAAAATAGGCAAAATTCCCGTGGATTTTGCCATTTTTTTGTTCTTTTTGCGTTTTTTGATTGACATTTTGCACGTCTTTGTGCTACAATTAGACAAACATTTTGCATCTAAGGAGTGTCATACTATGTTTTGTGAAAAATGCGGATTTGAATATTCGGGTGCAACCTGCCCTGTTTGCGAGATTGAGGAAAGAGAACGCGCCGAGCGCATTATCGCCCAAAGAAGCGCACAGAGTGAGCAGGCAACGCAACCTTCAAAAAAGAAATCCAGCCTTGGCCTTTACGGTATGCTTACCGCGATAGCAAGCTTTGTGCTTAACCTTATTATTCCGATTGGTGTTCCCGATCTGCTTATTGCCATCGCCGGCCTTATCATGTCCATTATGGGCAAAAAAAAGAACGGCAAGGACGGATGCGCTACCGCAGGTATTCTTATCTCTGTTGCAAGGATCGTGATCGACGTTATAAGCACAGCATTTGTAACGATCTGCGGCATTCTTCTTACAGTGCTTTACTTTGCTGTTGAAACCGGACTTTCGCTCTTTATAGATAAGCTTTTCGAGTCCCTTCTCTCACTGCTTTAATTTTTTATACAGCACCGGGTGGTGCAACAATACAATCTGACTCCGGGGGAATTCACTATGTTCTGTGAAAAATGCGGTTTTGAATATTCGGGTGCAACCTGCCCCGTTTGCGAGGCTGAGGAAAGAGAGCGTGCTGAACGCATTGTTGCCGCAAAGTTGCAACAGAAACAGCAGCTTGCCAACAAAAAATCCAGCCTTGGTATTTTTAGCTTGATCCTTGCGATTGGAAGCTTTGTTATCGGCTACATTATTCCGGGATTTCCCGAGATGCCCTTGGCTATCGTAAGTATTATCCTTTCGATAATCGCCGCCAAGAAGAACAAGGCTGACAAATGCTCCAAAGCAGGCCTTTTTATAAGCATTGCAAAGATAGTGCTCACAGTTGTGCTCTTTATTTCTGCAATCGTTACGACTGTTGTTGGTTTTGTCATCACCTGCCTTACCTTGGGAATAAGCTTTATTACCGCTATCAATGAGCTTATAGACTATATCGGATATTTTGTAGAGCTTATTCAGTCTATCGTAGAGGTTTTTCAATAATTTTGCCATATAAAAACAAGAATAAAACCTAAAAAATAGCACAAAGGAGGAAGTCTTATGATCTGTGAAAAATGCGGATTCAAATATGAAGGCGAAAAGTGCCCCGTTTGTTATTCTCAAAAATACTACACAGCTAACCAGAGATTGGCAACCAAGGATAACGAAGCAAAAACGTACCATGGACTTGTCGGTATGATACTCGGTATCGTGAGCTTTTTTGCCTTTGGCTTGTACATCTCCATTCCCGGACTTATACTTTCTATAATCGGGTTGAAGAAGAACAAAAACGACGGCTTTGCCGTGGCGGGTCTTGTTACCTCCATTTTAAGCACGGTAATGGGTTTGATAGCGCTGGCGATAGCGCTTATTCCCCTTGTTTTAGTGATAGTATACTTTCTTATCATAGTGATTATCTACGTGATTGTGATTTTATACATGATGTTCCTTTCCCTAATGCTACTTTAACTACATAAATACAGAGAAACCGACTTAGGTCGGTTTCTTTTTTGTTGACAAATCTGCCAAGGGGTGCTAAAATGATATCACAAACAGCCGGAAGGAGGCTTGCTATGATTTGTGAAAACTGCGGATTTGAACATGAGTGCGACACCTGCCCTATCTGTGATATAGAGCTGCACGACGCAGAGCCCAATAGCAAGAAAAACCCCCTTGGAACTACAGGATTGGTGTTTGGAATTGTGGGTCTTAGCCTTTTTGTGATCGGTGTTCCCTTTTATTTGGTAACGTTTTTGCTTTTGTCATTTTGGAACAGTATTTTGCTGTGTCCCATATATGTAACCAACCTTGCAACCTCGGTGGTCGGTATGCTTTTTTGCAGTATAGCAAAGAAAAAAGGATTTTCCGATTCAAAAACCACCACGGGCAGCATCCTCTCCCTCTCGGGTGTTATATCCAACGGCTTATCCATTATCGGCGCAATTTTATTAACGGCTATCTGGTTATTGCTTATTATGGCAATGCTGTTTGTTTACGTGCTTCTGATTTGGATCGATGCAACCTACGGCCCCGGAATAATATTCTGATAAACTATTGCTTCTCTTTATTGACAAGTGCGCCAAGTAGTGCTAAAATAATATTACCGACAGCTTGAAAGGAGGCTTATTATGATTTGTGAAAAATGTGGTGTTGAATATGAAGGCGAGAATTGCCCTGCCTGTGTAGAGGAAAAACCCGCTTTTGAAGTAGAGAATACCGAGCTTCCTGCGTGTGAAAGCTGTACCGCACCCGATAGCGCAGAGGCTGAGGCACAGGAAGAAACGTCCCCCAAGATCATCGAAGAGCCCCAAAAGAAAATATGCAAAAGATGCGGCTACGAATATGAAGGAGCTTACTGCCCCGTTTGCGTAGCAAAAGCGAAGAAGGAAAAGGCAAGAAAAGCTAATGCCAAGAAGAAATCATCTCTTGGACTTGCAGGTATGATCGTTGCTCTTTCCGGCATTGCGGCAGATCTGCTTTTACCCGTTGGCCTCGCCACGTTGCCGCTCGGCATCGCATCCCTTATTCTTTCTATCATCGGCAAGAAGAAAAACAAGAAGGATAAGTTTGCCACCGCGGGCATCTGGCTCTCTGTCGTTAAGATCCTTTTGAACGTCATTATGCTGGCAATAGACCTGATCATGTCTTTGCTTACGATCCTGTTCTTCATTTTCATTGTGATAATTGCAGCCGTGGCATCAAACCGTCCCTTAAGCGACATAGACAGTGTGTTCTGATAAAACATTTCTTGCAACCCTTCAACCCGAAGGGTTGCTTTTATTTTTATTTTCGGAATCTTTTTCATTGACAATTTATTTAGGTAATGATAAAATTAACTTAACAGTTAAAATAATAAAAAGGTTTTTATATGCAATCACTTATTGAATCAATTTATAAAGAATGCCACGGCGGCAAAATGGGCGGCAAGGTTGCCAGCTATATCCCGGAGCTTAGAAAGGCCGATCCTCTTGATTTTGGCATTGCTGTGCTTACCGAGGACGGCGAGGAATACTCCGCCGGCAAGGCTGATCTGCGCTTCACTATGCAGAGCGTTATCAAGCCGGTTATCTTCCTGCTTGCGCTGATAGACAACGGATATGATGCGGTGCGCCGCATCGTTGGTGTTGAGGCAACGGGCAAGCCCTTTGATACCTTCAACTACAGCGACAGAGCCCTTTCGGGCGAGCATATCAACCCTATGGTTAACGCCGGAGCTATTGCACTTTGCTCGCTTATCAAGGGCGATACCTATGAAGAGAAGATAGAAAGACTGCTCTCGTTTACCAAAAAGCTTGCTGCAAGCGATGATATATACGTTGACGAGGCGGTGTATCTTTCCGAGCACGCAACAGGCAACAAGAACCGCGCCCTCGGGTATATGCTTAAGGCATACGGACTTATTGACGGCGAAGTTGAACCCCTTGTTAACACCTACTTCCGCGCTTGCTCCATAAGTGCAAACTGCCGCGAGCTTGCAAGGATAGCCTACGTGCTCTCTATGAGAGGCACGCTTCCCTCGGGCGAGGTGCTTTTCTCTAAGGAATACGCAAGATACGTTAACGCAATTATGACTATAAGCGGAATGTACGACGGCTCGGGCGAATTCGCAATGCGCGTCGGTGTGCCTGCAAAGAGCGGTGTAGGTGGCGGAATAATGTCTGTTATCCCCGGCAAAATGGGTATCGGAATATACTCCCCTGCCCTTGATCCCAAGGGCAACAGCGTGGCAGGTGTGCGCGCGCTTGAAATACTTAACGAAAGGATAGGCATCAGCATTTTCTGATGTTAGAGCTATGGCAAATCTTGATTTAACTGCACTTTTCAATATCGGTTACGGCCTTTACGTTGTAACCTCAAATGACGGAAGCAAGGACAACGGTCTTATCGTTAACACCGTTTCTCAGCTTACCTCCACCCCTGCAACAGTTGGCGTTGCTATAAACAAGGGCAACTACTCGCATGACGTTATCAAGGCAAGCGGCAAGATGAACGTTAACTGCCTTACCAACTCCGCGCCCTTCTCCGTTTTTGAAGCATTTGGATTTAAGAGCGGCAGAGATACGAACAAGTTTGAGGGCTGTGAGCCTAAAAGAAGCGAGAACGGGCTTGTCGTTTTGCCTAAGTATATCAACGCGTATTTCTCCCTCGAGGTTATAAGCTACGTTGACCTTGGCACGCACGGTCTTTTCATCTGCTCGGTTACCGAGGCAGAGGTCGTTTCCAAGGAAGAGAGTATGACGTACGCATACTATCACAAATACGTTAAGCCCAAGCCCAAGGCTAAGGCAAAGGGATACATCTGCACCATCTGCGGCTACATTCACGACGAAGAGCCGCAGGACGATTTCGAGTGCCCCATCTGCAAGCACGGCAAAGAGGTCTTTGAACCTTTGGAGTAAAATAAAAGCCTCTCGGTGAGAGGCTTTTATTTTTATCCGCTGAAAGCGGCATATCATCCGCTGAAGGCGGTATATCATCCGCCATAGGCGGCATATCATCACGGCATAGCCGTGTATATCATCATTCCGTAGGAATGCATATGCTCCGCCCATTACAATATCGGATACCCTGCCGACTCGTGCGCCTCGTAAAGCTCGTCGCACATTTTGATAATATCATCTATCGACAGCTCTGCTGAGGTGTGTGGGTCTAGCATTGCCGCGTGGTAGATATGCTCAGCACCTACTCTTGCAAGGACGGGGTAAAAAAATCTAATAATTTTATTTTTTACCTTCTTTCCCGATTGACAACCGCTATATATTATTGTATAATATACCTATCCGTATGACTGACGGTATAGCGGGTTAACCGCGGGGGAGTACGGAGTTTTCAGCCGACCGTCTGGGCAGATCGATATCGATTTGCCCTTTTTTGCTTATTTTCAAACTTTTTACCGAGGAGGTATATTATGATACACGAAAATTGGAACGGCTTTGTGCCGGGTGCTTGGCAGGAGGATATTTACGTCAAGGACTTTATAAGAAAGAACCTCACAGAATACAAGGGAGATGACTCCTTCCTTGAAGGCGCGACCGAGAGAACCAAAAACATAATGAAGAAGGTTGAGTCGCTCTTTGCGCTTGAACGCCACTACGGTGGAGTTCTTGATATAGACACCGACACTGTTTCTTCCCTTGCGGCGTACACCCCCGGTTACGTAGACAAGGAAAATGAAATTATAGTTGGCCTGCAGACCAACAGACCCCTTAAGCGCGGTGTTAACCCCTTTGGCGGTATGAGAATGGTGCGCCAAGCTTGCGAGGCTTACGGCTATAAGATCAGCCCCAAGATCGAGGAGGAATTCCGCTTCCGCACCACGCATAACGACGGCGTTTTCCGCGCTTATACCGATGAGATGAGAGCGGCAAGAAAGTGCCACGTTATCACCGGTCTTCCCGATGCATACGGCAGAGGCAGAATTATAGGCGACTATCGCCGCGTTGCCCTCTACGGCATTGACAGACTTATCGCGGAGAAGAAGAAGGACAAGGCTGCCCTTTCCTCCTTTGTTTTCAACACCGAAAATATCCGTAAGGGCGAGGAGCTTTACCAGCAGATCACCTTCCTTGGCTACCTTAAGGAAATGGCGGCATCCTACGGCTACGATATTTCCGAGCCTGCAAAGAATGCGAAAGAGGCTATTCAGTGGACCTATTTTGCCTACCTTGCGGCTATCAAGGAGCAGAACGGCGCGGCAATGTCGCTCGGCCGTGTAAGCACCTTCTTTGATATTTATATCGAGCGCGATCTTAAGAACGGCACTCTTACCGAGAGCGAGGCACAGGAGCTTATCGACGATTTTGTTATCAAGCTTCGTCTTGCGCGCCACCTCAGAACACCCGAGTATAACGAGCTGTTCGGCGGAGATCCGATGTGGATCACCGAGGCGGTGGGCGGTATGCTTAAGGACGGCAGAACCCTTGTTACAAAGAGCTCCTTCCGTATGCTCAACACCCTCTACACCCTCGGCCCCTCGCCCGAACCCAACCTCACGGTGCTTTGGTCTAACGATTTGCCCGAGAACTTCAAGCGCTTCTGCGCTAAGGTATCGATCGACACCGACTCTATCCAGTACGAGAACGACGATATTATGCGCCCCATATACAGCGACGACTATGCTATCGCCTGCTGCGTTTCCGCAATGAAGATAGGCAAGCAGATGCAGTTCTTCGGCGCAAGATGCAATCTTGCAAAGCTCCTTCTTATCGCTATCAACGGCGGATACGATACCACCAGCGGTATGCATATCGGCCCCCAGATGAAGCCGCTTAATGCCGGCACACTCAAGTTTACCGAGGTTATGGAAAGATACCAGATCTACATTTCCTGGCTTTCCAAGCTCTACGTTAACACGATGAACATCATTCACTATATGCATGATAAGTATGCATATGAGAAGATACAGATGGCACTGCACGACACCAACGTTGGCAGATTTATGGCATTCGGTATCGCAGGCCTCTCGGTTGTTGCCGACTCCCTTTCCGCTATCAAGTATGCAAAGGTAAATCCTGTGCTTGATGCCGAGGGTTATATCGTTGACTTCAATACAGAGGGCGAGTTCCCCAAGTTCGGTAATGATGACGACAGAGTTGACCTTATTGCCAAGGATCTTACCCACAAGTTTATCACCGAGCTTCGCAAGACTCCCACTTACAGAAACGCAGAGCACACCCTCTCCGTTCTTACCATAACCTCTAACGTTATGTACGGCAAGAACACCGGCGCAACTCCCGACGGCAGACGTGCCGCAGCTCCCTTTGCTCCCGGTGCAAATCCGATGCACAACAGAGAGGAAAATGGTGCTCTTGCATCTCTTAACTCGGTGGCAAAGATCAGCTACGACGATTGCCGCGACGGTATCTCCAACACCTTCTCTATCACCCCCGAGGCGCTCGGCGAGGATAAAGAAGCAAGAGTTAACAACCTTGTTAACATTCTTGACGGATATTTCTTAAAGCGCGCGCATCACATCAACGTAAACGTTATCAACAGAGAAACACTTATGAAGGCATACGAAAATCCTGAGCTTTATCCCAACCTCACTATAAGAGTTTCGGGCTATGCAGTTAACTTCTCCAAGCTCTCGCGCGAGCAGCAGAGAGAGGTTATCAGCCGTACCTTCCACGAAAATATATGACACGGGGTCTTGTTCACTCGATCCAGTCGCTCGGCACGGTTGACGGCCCGGGAGTGCGCTTTGTAGTATTCCTGTGGGGCTGCAACCTGCGTTGCGGCTGCTGTCATAATCCGGACACGCGCTATAAAAAAGAGGACGCAAAGGAATACACCGCCGACGAAATACTTGCTCTTGCCGAAAGATGCCGCGAGTATTTTGGTAAGGACGGCGGCATCACCGTATCGGGAGGAGAGCCGCTTTTACAGGCACAGTTTGTCAAGGAGCTTTTCACGCTGGCCAAGGAGCGCGGCATCAACACCTGCCTCGATACCTCGGGCAGTGTTATGAACGACGATGTGATAGAGCTATTTAAGGTTACGGACAGAGTGTTGCTTGATATCAAGTACACAAATGACGCCGATTACAAGGAATACGCGGGTTGCTCAATAGACGCGCCCCTAAGCTTCCTTGCCGCGCTTGACAAAATGGGCATCAAAACCACGCTCCGCCAGGTTATAATCCCGACGAAAAACGACACGGCAGAGAACGTCGAGCTCTTGAATAATATCGCACGGGTGCACCCGAACGTTGACAAGGTGGAGCTTTTGCCCTTCAAAAAGATATGCGCCGTAAAATACGACGCACTCGGCATTCCCTTTCTCTTTGCCGATATTCCGACACCGACAAGAGAGAAAATGGATGAACTAAAGAATTTGATTTGCATTCGATAAATCAAATATGTACAGGATTGCAAAGCAAAAACATACCACACCGCGCTGCGACACAATAATTTTAAATGAATTAAGCACCCACGAAGGACTTTGCCCTCGTGGGTGCTGCTTTTCTATCATAACTTTGCCTCCTTTGTGTAAAGGGAGGTGTCACTTTGAAAGCATTTCAAAGCGACGGAGGGATTGTCATCACGGCTCTGCCGTGTATATCTTCTTGCGGTGCAAAGCTTTCGCTTTGGCGCTTTGTACTACGTTTATCCTTTAAACCGCTTTGCCGCCTTGGCAATACAAGCCTCACACAAAGGAAATTCCGAATCCCCGGGTATTCTGTTACGGCATACTTTGCATACGGACTCAATCGGTTTTACGGTGATTCCCTCACCGTCATCAAGAAATTCTATTGTCACGCCTTCGTCAAGACCGTACTTTTGCCTTAACTCCAACGGTATAACTATTCTTCCAAGCTTGTCAACCTTTCTCATAACCTCTCCAAAAAACAAAAAGTGCGCCCCCGAAGGAACGCACCGAAAAAATGCTTCCCTCTCATTGTTGCTACACGAATGCCTATCCGATAAAGGTATAAGGAAAGAGAGAAAACACTTTTTACCAAAGTATTTCCCCTTTATCGGATGAAAGTATTCAATTCGTGTAGCACAATCATAATAACATTTTTTTGCTACTTTGTCAATCCGTTATGCGTAGCTTTGTATAGTTTTTAATTATTGCTTAGCATTTTTCTCATTTTTGTGCCTGTCGATAAACAACCTACCAATAAAAAAGACAGAGAACAAGAGGTATCACGGCCCCATTAAAGCTCTCTGTCATTTTGTTATGTTTCTCGCTTAATCCTTCAACTCCGCGAAGCAGAATTTCATCAACACTGGGTGTTGTATTGATTACGCACCGCCGAGAGTTATCTCTACCTTGCCGCCCTTTGCGCCTTCGGTTTCAACGTACACCTTAACCCTGCCGCGCTCAATGTAGCCTCCCGTGAGAGTTTTTTCCTCTCCCGCCTTGATATTCATAAAGTGCGTTTTTACACCGCAGGATTCGTAATAAATATCCATCTCTCCCTCGGTGAGCTTTGCAGTGCAGGTAATCTGCCCCTCGGATGCGAGTGTGAATCTCGGCTTTTGAACGATCCTGCCATCAAGGGAAGAAAAGGATACCGAGCAATAATTTTTTCTCGATGCTTTAACAAGCCCCGTTGCCCTATACGAGCTTACACCATCGCATGAGCAAAATCCGATACACAATAAGATGGCAAGGAATATAATCTGAGCCTTTTTGAAAACACTGCTTTTCATATACTTACCTCAATTAAGGAAGCTTATTTTTTCTCGGCAAGAGCCGTACGGATCGCCTTTGCCGCAACCTGTTCTCTGCCTTCCTCCGAGAGGAAGGGGGACCGCATCGCGGTGGAAGGAGCCTGCGGTTGAACGCTCTCGGCTCTGTTCTCCGCTCTTT
>JAZLCY010000062.1:0-22024 GCA_045614485.1 Eubacteriales bacterium | reverse complement strand
CTTGTTTACGGTGTACCGCAGACAATGTCGTTTGCAATGATGTTCTACCGTATGGACGTTCTTGCTGCTGTAGGTCAGGAAGTTCCCGAAACGTGGGATCAGCTTCTTGAGATCCTCCCCGTATTCCAGTCCAACAACATGGAGATCGGTGTAAACTACATTGCGGCTCTTGACTATATGATCTACCAGAGCGGCGGTAGTATGTGGAAGTATGAAAGCGACCCCGATTACGCAGGTTCTAAGGTAGACCTTGACAGTGAGCTTGCTGTTGAGACCTTTGAATTCACCTGTCGTCTTTACACAGACTACTCATTCCCCGTATCCTTCGATGCCGCAAACCGTTTCAGAACAGGTGAGATGCCTATCGTTATAGGTGACTACATCAGTATCTACAACACCTTGACGGTTTACGCGACAGAGATCGACGGTCTTTGGAGCTTGTGTCCTCTTCCCGGATCTTACAGATATCTCGAAAATGGCGATCCGATGCTTGATGAAGAGGGTAACCACATGATCAACTACAACTCTCTTGCAGGTATCAGCGCAACCGTAATTCTTGACGGTTGTAAGAACGAGGCTGCGGCATGGGCTTACATGCAGTGGCAGACTTCTGCTGAGGTACAGGCAGAGTACGGTAACAAAATGGTAGCTCTTATCGGTCCTTCGGCTAAGTACGAGGCGGCTAATAAGAATGCGATCAAGGACCTTTCTTGGACCGCAACCGAGAGAGCGGCTATCGAGGACCAGATGGCAAATCTTTCCTCTATAGTTAACTATCCCGGCTCTTACATTCTTTCAAGATATATGAAGTTCGCATTCCTTGAGGCAGTTAACGATAAGACTTCTCCTGCAGATGCGCTCAGCCAGTATATCGAAACAATGAATATGGAAATTTCACGTAAGCGTGAGGAGTTTGGTCTTCCTACAGGAGATCCGCCCTACGCAGAAAATAAATAAAAGGAAAGGAGAACAATAATGTCACAGGCTAACGAAACGACCAAAGCGCCTCGCCCCGTGAAGCGCTCGATCAAGTCGAGAATGCAGTGGACATGGAAAGAAATGAAGAAGAATAAGACCGCTTACTTTATGATAGCGCCGTTCTTTATCCTCTTTATAGTATTCACGGTTCTCCCCGTATTCCTTTCCATATTACTCAGCTTGACTAACTTTAACATGCTTCAGTTCCCCCCGGATATCGTGGGAACTAAGAACTTTACAGACCTGTTCCTTCATGACGAAATATTCCTTACTGCCTGCCGTAACACTCTCGTGTTCGCAGCAGTAACAGGTCCTGTATCCTACCTCCTCTCGCTTCTTATTGCGTGGTTCATCAATGAGCTTCCTCCCAAGATCCGTGCGGTGGTAACCCTGGTATTCTATGCACCCTCTATTTCGGGTCAGGTTTACCTTATTTGGAAAACACTCTTCTCGTCCGACGCATACGGTTGGGCGAACGCAACACTTATGGATCTCGGTATTACAACAAGCCCGATCCTCTGGTTTGAGGATGCTAAGTACGTAATGCCCCTCTGTATCGTAGTTGCTCTGTGGACGTCACTTGGTACAGCGTTCCTGTCGTTCATCGCAGGTTTCCAGACCATTGACCGTTCAATGTACGAGGCAGGCGCTGTTGACGGTATTAAGAACCGTTGGCAGGAGCTCTGGTACATAACTCTTCCCACCATGCGTCCTCAGATGATGTTCGGTGCGGTTCTTGCAATTACAAACTCGTTCGGTTTCGGTGGCGTAGTTGATGCTCTTTGCGGATTCCCGTCTGTAGACTATGCTGCGCACACGATCATGCACCACCTTAGTGACTACGGTGGAGCGAGATACGAGGTTGGTTATGCTTCGGCGATCGCCGTCATACTCTTCATAATAATGTTCTCTTCCAACATTATTATTAAGAAAGCACTTTCGAAGGTAGGTGAGTAAGATGGCAGGATTTAAGAAATTAAGAACCCGCGGTCACCGTGTTGTACTTAACCGTTCAGCCGGTGGTGATACCGGTATAACCTTTATGCTTGTCGTACTCGGAGCGTTCATGTTCATTCCCATGTACTACGTGGTAATTCAGTCGCTCAAGCCCCTCGATGAGTTGTTTATGTTCCCTCCCAGATTCTACGTTATGAGACCCACTCTTAAGAACTTTACCGACCTCATAACCCTTATGGGAGACTCTTGGGTACCTTTCTCAAGATACATTTTTAACACAGTATTTATTACAATCTGCGGCACACTCGGTAACCTGATATTCGCATCAATGGCGGCATACGCGCTTGCAAAGCTTCGTTTCCCCGGCAGAAATGCAATATTCCAGATCATAGTTATGTCGCTTATGTTCCACTCTACTGTTAACCAGGTAACTCACTTCATCATTCTTACCTCGTTCAACTGGATCGACAGCTATCTGTCTATCATAGTACCCGCGATGGCAGGAACAATGGGTCTTTACCTTATGAAGCAGTTTATGGAAACCTCAGTTCCCGATACAGTTCTTGAGTCTGCCCGTCTTGACGGTGCAAGTGAATTCCGTACGTATCTTACTATCGCGATGCCGATGGTTAAGCCCGCGTGGATGACGCTTATTATCGAGAGCTTTAAGGGTCTTTGGAACTCGGGTGCATCTATTTACATCCATTCCGAGCAGCTTAAAACGTTCAACTATGCTATTCAGCAGATCATCAACGGCGGTATTGCACGTTCGGGTGCAGGCGCAGCTGCAACGGTTGTAATGATGTTGGTTCCCATTCTTATATTCGTATTTAACCAGAGCCAGATCGTTGAAACGATGGGTTCATCTGGTATGAAAGACTAAAAGGAGGAAATATGAAAAAGATAACAAGTGTATTGATGATTGCTTTCATAGTGGTGCTTGTATTCGGAACTATATTCTCCTCCGCTGCTGAACCCTATGACACGTACACTTATTCGATAGACGGAACACCCTTGAAGTCTCCTGCCGCATACTCTGCGGTAGATGAGTTCGACTCGGTTGATATGGGCCTTGCAAAGCTTGTAAACAGCAAGGATTCCTCCATATCTCTTTCCTCCAGCGCATGTGATATAGTAACCGACAGTAACGGTAACCTCTATATCGCTGACAGAGGAAATAACCGTATAGTTATTTTGAATAAGTATTACGAAGCAATCGGCATAATCGACAGTTACGTTGATGAAACCGGCACAACCCAGAATTTCAAGTCTCCGGCGGGCCTTTTCATTGACAATGACAACGGTATGTACGTTTGTGATACAGATAACAAGCGTATAGTTGTTTTCGATTCCGATCACGACTACGTTAAAACAATTGAAAAGCCTGATAGCTCCGTGCTTTCTGATGATGCATTCGTTCCCACCTCTGTTGCAGTTGATAAATACGGAAGAATTTTCGTAGTATCCACCGCGGCATACGAGGGTGTAATCGTTCTTTCGAGCGAGGGTGATTTCACAGGATTCATCGGTGCTCAGGAGGTTTCTTACACCGTAATGCAGAAGATCTGGCGTCGTTTCCAGTCTGCAGAGCAGCGTAAGGGCCAGGCTACAAAGCTTGCTACTGCGTATAACAACATCGCAGTAGACGAGGACGGATTTGTTTACGTTACAACGAACTCAACCGACCCCGACAATATGAAGAACCAGTTCTCAGCAATCAAGTCCAAAAAGGCAAGCTACTCTCCTGTTAAGAAGCTTAATGCTCAGGGTAGGGAAATCATGAAGCGTAACGGCTTCTTCGATCCCGGTGGAGAAGTAGACGTTGATGCTAAGACAGTTTCTAACATTATCGACGTTGCTATCGGTAAGGAAAAGTCCTGGACGATACTTGACTCATCGCGTTCAAGATTCTTTACGTATGACCAGAACGGTAACCTTCTTTTCGCCTTCGGTGGAAACGGTGACCAGCTTGGTCAGGGTATGAACCTTGTTGGTATGACATACCACGTTGTTGATGGCGAGTACAGACTTATCGCCCTTGACAGAACGGGAACAAGCTGCAGTATCACAGTTTATTCTCCCACTCCTTATTATGATGCAATAATGCTCGCTCTTAAGAATGAGAACGCGCACCTTTATCACGAATCTCAGCAGAACTGGCAGGACGTTCTTACCCTTAATAATAACTTTGACCTTGCTTACATAGGTATAGGTAAAGCTCTTTATAACCAGGGTATGCACAAGGAGGCTATGGAGTATCTCGAGAGAGCATACGAGACTAATATCTGGTCTAAGGCTTCTGCAAGCGCAACTAAGGACATAATGACGGTTTGGCTCTTCCCGATCATCATTTTGGTTATCGGTCTTTGCGTAGGTCTTGCATTCTTCCTTGGCTATGCTAAGAAGAGAAACAAGGCTGCAACCCTTAAGGTTGGTAGAAAGACGTATATTGAGGAGCTCTTCTACGTATTCCACCTTCCTTTCCATCCCTTTGACGGTTTCTGGGACCTCAAGCACGAAAAACGTGGTTCAGTAAGAGGCGCTCTCACCATCATCGGTATCACTATTGCATCCTTCTTCTATCAGTCAATCGGTAGAGGATACGTTTTCAACCCCAGAGGTGAAACAAGCAATATACTCGTTCAGGCAGCAATAATTATCATTCCTTTCATTCTCTTCTGTATCGCCAACTGGTGTCTTACCACGCTCTTTGACGGTGAAGGTAGCTTCAAGGATATCTTTATTGCAGCAGGTTATTCACTTGCGCCCTTGCCCGTATTCACGGTTATTGCAACCGTTCTTACAAACGTGCTCGGTATCAATGCGCAGATGATTATAACACTCGTTATGGCTATCGGATACATTTGGGTAGCAATGCTCTTGTTCTTCGGTACGCTCGTAACACATGACTATCAGATGAAGAAGAATATCATAATGATCGTTTGTACGTTGGTTGCAATGGCTGTAATCGCGTTCATCATAGTTCTCTTCTTCAGCCTTATGTTTAAGATGGGCACGTTCGTTGTTTCTGTATTCACAGAGATTGCGGGCAGACTATAAGCGGGAGGTAAGAAAAAATGAAAATCAAAAGAATATTATCTGCCGCTTTGGTAGCTGTTTTGCTGTCCATTGCAGTTCTGGGTGTAATTCCCGTAGCTGCAGGTGCTGCATACTCAGATTCGTCCAATGTTTCTAAGGCAACCCTTTCGATCGATGAGATCAAGGAATACATAGATAAAGATTATCTTATGTCGAACTACAGCTCCGCTGAGGAAATGCTTAATGCAGATCTGAAAAAGGGATACCTTGATTACACCTCAAGCGCAGATGGATTCTACACTATCTATGTAAACAGATACACCGGTTTCCTTTTCTATAAGAACAATTACACCGGTCAGATCATCACAAGTAACCCTGTAGACCCTGCATACAAGGGAACTAAGGCATCCGACGAGCTTATGAGCCAGCTTGCTATTGAGCTCTTTGAGTCGTCTAACTCAACTCAGAGCTACAGCTACGATAGCGTTAAGTGGGCAGCACGTTACGGTCAGATCTCAGTTTCTCCCATCAAGTCGGGTCTTCGTGTAAACTACACTCTTGGTGATACCTCAAGCAGATTCCTTCTGCCCGGTATGATCAAGGCAACTGACTTTACCACCGATATTCTTACTCCTATGCTTCAGACTCTTGACGATCTTCTTCAGGAGCACTATGAATCTACCTACAACGAGATCAAGTTCTTCGGTAGCATTTATGAATCAAGAGCAACCGATAAGCAGGACGGATACCTTAAGGCATCCGAGGTTCGTAAGTATGTCAACGACGTTCTTAACCCTGCTATCACGGATGAGAACGGTAACCTCAACACTGCGGTTTACGACGTGATCGTTAACCCCCTTTACACCATTTGTTACAACTACAACCTTACTGCTGACCCTAACGGTGATGATGACGTCTATACATACAAGATGGCTAACGACAACGCCGTTAAGAGAGAGCACGAAAGATACATCAAGTCTTTCTGTAAGGATTACACCCTCAGCAAGATGTTTGAGGATGAGAAGGAGTGCGGATACGTGCACCAGCAGGAGAGCAAGCCTGTTCTCAGATGTGCAATTGAGTACACCTTCAACGAGGATGGCACTCTTTCCATTCGCGTTCCCTCTAACTCCATTTCATTCGACGAAACCGTATATACTCTTAAGAGCATAACTCCTCTTCAGTACTTCGGTTACGGTAATATGAATGATGATGGATTCATCTTCTATCCCGACGGTTCGGGTACTGTAGTAAGCTTTGATGACTTCTACAACGACAACCAGAAGGTAAGCCTTTCTCTCAGAGCAAACGTATTTGGCCAGGATTACTGCTATTCTACCATTACAGGTGCTCACCGTGAGCAGATAACAATGCCTGTTTACGGCCTTGTTAACGAGGTTAATGCTAATGCAACCACGAAGAATGCTCTTCGTGCTGCTATGAACAATGCGCTTAATGGCGCAATTACCGATGAAGAGAAGAAAGCTATTCAGAATGATATAGATGAGATCACAGCAACCGGCAAGGTTGAAAGCGGCTTCTTCGCAATATTCGAAGAGGGTGCATCTCTTGCAGAGCTTAGATTCTCCTCAGGTGGTTCGATGAATAAGTACGGTAGTGTTTATGCATCCTACACACCCTATCCTTCGGATACTTATGACCTTTCACAGACACTCTCCGTTGGTTCACTTGGTACGTACACCATCGTTTCTGAGTCCAGATACACCGGTTCTTACGTAACAAGGATCAAGATGATCTCCGATGAGAAGATCGGTAGCTACCTTAAGCCCACTGATTATTATGTATCCACCTACTCGGGTATGGCTGCATACTACCGTGATTACCTTAAGGCAGACGGAACTCTTAAGGACATCGACCTTCAGGACACTGAAAATGTTCCTCTTTATATAGAGGTTCTCGGCTCTATGACAATAACCGAGAAGTTTATGACCTTCCCCGTAGAGAAGTCGATCGCTCTTACTTCGTTCGATGACGTTGTAACCATGTACAAGGATCTTTCAACCGCTGAGGCAACTGTAGCGAGATGGATCATTGAAACCGGTGAGGATATCGTAAGATACGAGCAGGAAGCAGTTGATCTTCGTAACCAGGCTGCAGAGGCTAAGGAAAGCCGTAAGAAATCTGAACTTATCGCTGAAGCTAAGGTATATGAGGAAAAGGCAAGACAGAGCGCCAGCAAGCTTAATGAATACAATGAACTCGCTGCAAAGATCAAGGACATGGTTGGTATCTTGAATATTAACTTCCGTCTTACCGGTTTTGCAAACGGCGGTATGTATTACACCTATCCCACCAGAATCAAGTGGGAGCGTGCAGTTGGCGGCAAGCGCGGATTCAAGGATCTCGTAAGTGAGAGCAAGACTCTTGCTGCGCAGGATGGAACTGTGTTCAACATCTTCCCTGAGTTCGACTTTATGTACATCTCCAACACCGAGATGTTTGACGGTATTAACAACAGGGGCAACGTTTCCAAGATGGTTGATAACCGTTATGCATCCAAGCAGATCTATAACGCCGTAATTCAGAAGTATGAGTCCTTCTTCACGATGGTTATCTCTTCTGACGTACTTGAGGAGCACTTTGATAAGTTCAACAAGAAGTACGAGAAGTACGGTCTTGACACTATCTCTCTTTCAACTTTGGGTTCTGACGTTAACTCCAACTTTGATAAGAAGAATTCTATCAACCGTGACCAGTCAAGAGAAACTATCGTTTCCTTGCTTGATAAGATCACCAATAAGGAAACCGGATACGGCTACAGTGTAATGCTTGATAAGGGTAACATTTACTCGGTTAAGTATGCGGATCATATCCTTAACATCTCAACCGACTCCAGCCATTTCAAGTATTCCTCTTATGCAGTTCCCTTTATCGGTATGATCCTTCACGGCCACGTAAGCTATGCCGGCACACCTATCAACTACAGCGGTTCTACTCAGTATGAGATCCTCCGCTCTATTGAGAACGGTGCAGCACCCTATTATATCCTCTGCTATCAGAACGTAGAGCATATGAAGGATGATGAGCAGCTTAACAAGTACTACGGTGTAAACTATGACACCTGGTATGACGATATCCTTCTAACCTACAGCGAGCTTAACCAGAACCTCGGCGCTCTTCAGGGCTTCGAGATCGTTGAGCACAGAACAGTTATCGCTGAGCGTACACAGGAAGAAGGCGAGCGCAAGCAGAACTATGCTCTTCTTGAGCAGGAGTTCATCGCTTCTCTCAGAGCAACTGTTGAGAAGCAGATCGCCGATCAGCTCAAGGTAATAAAGGCTAAGTATCCCGATAAGTACACAACCTTAAGACTCAAGGTTACAGTTAATGTAGCTGGTTTCAGCGATCAGTTCAAGGGCATACTCGAGTCTCAGAATCTTGTTGAATACTATGATGAAGAAGTATTAGTAGCAGAGTTGAACAAGATCAAGGCTGAATATGAAGCCGAGTATCGCGGTGATCCTAACGTTACAGCTGAGATGTACGAGAATAAGAATGATAATGCAGACTGGGCAATGTATGCAGATTGCTTGCTTAACGTAAGCAACATTCCTTCATATACCTCACAGTATAAGTTCTATACCAAGAGCGAATGCACACTCGATATAGACAGCTATATTGAGAGCAAGCGCTACCAGACGACCGAGTATACTCTTGATAACGATAAGGTAGTTATCGTTAAGTATCAGAAGGGTGCTCTCGGTGATGCAGATTATGAGGTATGCTACTTCATTCTTAACTACAACATTTACTCTGTAAACGTAGTATTCAACGGACAGTCTTACACTATCGCTAAATACGGTTACGTAAAAATCTGAGGTAAGGAGGGAACAGTATGAAATTATCATTGAAATCATTAAAGCTGCCGTTCATTGGCAGAAAAGGCTCCCTCGATGCAAGAAGAGCGCGTTCAGGCTACCTGTTCACGCTCCCCTTCATCCTCGGTATAGTTCTCGTATATCTCCCCATTCTTATTGACTCGATCTGGTATTCATTCAATATGGAAGTTCCGGATAGAGAAAATCCCGGTCAGTTCATGCTTGAATTCGTAGGTTGGGATTTCTACAAGAATGCATTCAGCACTCCCGCATTTACAGAAAAGCTCATTGAAGGTATTCAGCAGCTTGTATTTGAAGTTCCTGCAATCATTATCTTTGCGCTTTTCATCGCAGTTGTTCTTAACCAGAAAATGCTTGGTAGAGCAGCATTCCGTGCTATCTTCTTCGTTCCTGTTATTATTTCAACCGGTATTATGGAAACCGTTAACGCGGCAGACATTATGCAGGATATGATGGCAGGCGGTACGAGTGACGGTGCGACTGCTGAGGCTGAGCAGGCAGGTAGCCTTGTTTCCACCGAAGACGTTCAGGCGCTTCTTGAAAGTATGAACCTGAACTTCGGCGCAGACATTATAGACTACATTGTAAACCTTGTTGAAAATATTTATAATATTATCAACTACTCCGGTGTACAGATGCTTATATTCCTTGCAGGTTTGCAGTCTATTTCTCCTGCTATCTATGAGGCTTGTACCATCGACGGTGCAACCGCATGGGAAACATTCTGGAAGGTAACCTTCCCGATGATATCTCCTATGATTCTGGTAAACGCAGCCTACACGATCATCGACTCATTCACAAGATCCACCAACCCTGTAATGCTTTATATAGACAACAACAGCTCGGGTGGAACAGGTATCGCCATGTCATGGATATACTTCCTTCTTGTAATGGTGATCATCGGTGTCGTTGTAGCGATTGCTTCGTCATTCATTTTCTATCAGAGAAGAGATTAAGGAGGTAACAGCATGGATTCTAATACTAAGATCACAAAAGAAACTAAGAATAAGATCCGCGTTGATTACGAAGGTAAGCTCTCCTTTAAAGAAAGAATGATCCAGAAGTTTAAGGCCTCAAACACTTGGATAAAGGCTGTAATTAACGTATTAAGATTCGTCCTTATGCTTGGTGTATCGTACGTTATTTTGTTCCCCTTCATCACCAAGATTGCAGGTTCCTTCATGACTAAGGAGGATATCGTCGACGCAACCGTTGCGCTTATTCCTAAGCATTTCACACTTGACATTTATAAGTATATGATAACCGAGAACGGATATCTTGAAGCACTTCTTAACACAGTTCTTCTCTCCCTTCTCTGTGCTATAATCCAGACGTTTATCGCTTGCCTTATCGGATATGGACTTGCAAAGTTCAAGTTCAAGGGTAACAAGCTTGTAATGCTCGCGGTGGTTATCACAATGGTTATCCCTCACAGAACGATGAGCATATCTCTCATTCAGCACTTCACCGACTTTGACCTTCTTAAGGTTAATGCTTGGGATTATCGCGGAATTATAGATATCATCATGCAGGGTAGACAGCTTGACTTGTCTAACAGCTTCTGGCCGCTCATCATTCTCTCCCTGTTTGGTCTTGCATTTAAGAACGGTTTGTATATCTACCTGATGCGTCAGTTCTTCAAGGGCGTTCCCGATGAGCTTGAAGAGAGTGCTTACGTTGACGGTTCGGGTGTACTTCGTACCTTCTTCTCGATCATCATTCCTCTTTCTGTGCCTATGATGATAACTATCTTCCTCTTCTCATTCTCATGGCAGTGGACAGATAACTTCTACACACAGATATTCTTCATGATAGACCTTGATAAGATGCACCTTATGCCTGACCTTCTTCAGCAGGTTCCCCCGTCACTTCTGTTCCTCAACTTCCCCGGACAGCAGTTGTACGAAAACGCAATACAGAACACAGCGGCAATAATGGTTATTATCCCGCTCGTAATTATGTACTTGTTCTGCCAGAAATATCTCGTTCAGGGTATTGAACGTTCCGGTCTTGTCGGATAATAGATATTCTTGCTTTGAAGTGCGAAGCGATTTATTTCGCTTCGCACTTTTTTATTTATTAAACTGTATTTTGTTACACGGGTGCATTAAAAATGCCTAATCTGTTGACATATTCATAAAAAATTGATATAATAACCTTGTAAAAAAACAAAGGAGGATCAGGAATGTATTTAACGAGATTTCTCGACGATATACAACCCGGTGGTGAAAGCGGAGGTTCCGAGGTAACAGAGCCTATCGGTGATGTTGCGGCTAATTTTATTGAAATTCTTTGGGGCTTTGCAGGTGATGCACTTCGATGGATAGTAACCTCGGGATTGAAGGCTGTTATTGCTATCATTGCAGTATTGATCACTTTTAAAATCATAAACAGGGTTGCCAGGGCTATTGAAAAGCGCGGAGATCATCCAAAGGCTGATAAAACTCTTATGCGCACTCTCGCATATATTCTTAAGATAGCTCTCAAATGCCTTATCGGTATTGTTCTCATTGGCTGGCTTGGTATAGATACGAGCGCTATCACAGCTCTTATTGCATCATTCGGTGTATGTATCGGCTTGGCTGTAAACGGTGCTGTTGCAAATATAGCCGGCGGAGTTCTTCTGCTTGTAACAAGACCCTTTAAGGTTGATGACTATATCGAGGCGCAGGGTGCTTCCGGTACAGTCCGCGATATCCATCTTACCAATACCGTGATCGTAACTCCCGATAACAAGGTAGTTTATCTTCCCAACGGATCTTTGGCAAACGGCAACATTGTTAACTACTCGGTTATGGATATGAGGCGCGTTGATCTCAATTTCTCTATAGCATATGAGAATAATTTTGAGAAGGCAAAAGAGATCATCAAGGGCATTTGCAATGAGCATGAGCTTGTTATTAAAGAGCGCGGTTTTACTATCAGAGTTTCCGAGCATGCTCAAAGCTCGATAAATATAACCACAAAGGTTTGGGTAAAGAGAGCAGATTATTGGACTGTTTATTTTGATCTTCTCGAGGGTGTGAAGGCAGCCTTCGATAAAGAGGGAATCACGATTCCCTATAACCAGCTTGACGTTCACGTTAAGAATGATTGATTTTAAAAAAACAGGTGGCGATCGCCACCTGTTTTTTATTATGCCCGTTTGAGATGCTTTCTCATATCCACAGCGCACGCAAGCAAAATTATAAGTCCCTTGATTATATAAAGCATATTCTGGTCAACGGAAAGGAAGTTAAGGCCAACGAAAATTATCTGTAAAAGCAACACGCCTACCACTATTCCGCTGATTTTTCCCGTTCCGCCAACAAATGAAACACCGCCGATAACACAGGCGGCTATCGCATCGCTTTCGTAGTTAAGGCCGGTGTATGATGCTATCGAACCGATCCTTGCGCCTTCGATAAAGCCTGTGATGGCATACATGATTCCTGCAAGCATAAACACGAGCATTACGGTTAAAAAAACGTTAACTCCCGATACGCGCGCCGCCTCTTCGTTCGAGCCAACAGCGAACATATTTCTTCCAAATGCTGTTTTATTCCATATAACCCACATTATAGCTGTGATAATTACGGAGTAGAGAATATATTTCGGCACTGAGATCCCCGAAATTTTAAAAAGAGGGCCGCTAACGAAATTAATATACTTTTCATCAAGGCCGGAAAGGGTCTGTCCTGCGTTGTTTCCGATCTGTAGGAACAACAGTATAACTCCGAATATTATCAACTGAGTTGAAAGGGTAACGATAAACGGGTGCAGCTTGAATTTTGCAACGAAAAATCCGTTTACAAGGCCTATAATTGCGCCAACAACCATTACCGCAATGATAACAACGGGTATCGGCAGGGTAGCAAGTGCGGGGAACATCTTGTTTGAATATCCTGTGCTTTGCAGCAGTGCTGCAGAAACGCATGCAGTAAGTCCAACAGTTCGGCCTGCCGAAATATCTGTGCCGGATAGCACGATCGCGCCGCCTATTCCAAGCGCTATCGGTAGCTTTGCCGCAGTAAGGGAAAGAATGTTTATAATAGATGAAGCAGATAGAAATCTCGGCCGTATTATTGCAATCACAATAATAGCAATAATAATGCTGATAAGCATTGCATTATCAAGCAGTATATCTGCGATCCTTCTTGCTTTCTCCTTGCCGGATAGCTCGCGAAAACTCTTTATACTGCCATTTATGCTTTTGATGCGTCCGTCGATGGAGTGCTTTGCACTTTCTATAGGATTAAAACCCATAATCCCTCCTATAAAAACTTTGTTGCCAACGTCATTATTTTTTCCTGTGTTGCTTCTTCTTTATCAAGTATTCCCGCAATTCTTCCTGCCGATAGCACGATTATCCTGTTGCAAACCCCGATCAGCTCACCCATTTCGCTTGAAACCATGATCACGCTTTTGCCTTCGTTTGCCATCTCGTTTATGATCTTATAGATCTCATATTTTGCGCCAACGTCAATTCCTCTTGTCGGTTCGTCAAGCATCATGATATCCGGGTTTGTCAGCATCCAACGGCAGAGTATAACCTTCTGCTGATTTCCGCCGGATAAATTCTTGATCTTCGTTCGCTCGTCCTTGGTCTTGATTCTGAATTTTTCGATGCCGCGCCTTGTCGCTTCTTTCATCTTTGAATCGGAGAGGATAGGACCCGTGTTAAATTTTTTAAGGCTCGAAATAACGGCATTACTTAGTATGGATAGCACGGGAAAGATGCCGTCCCGCCGTCTTTCCTCGGTAACGAGCGCAAATCCGTTCTGGATAGACTGCTTCGGCGTCCTGTTACGTATCTGCTTGCCCCAAAGAAGTATTTTGCCCATCTCTTTGCTCCTCAGCCCGAATATGCATTCAAGTAATTCGGTTCTTCCTGAGCCTTCAAGCCCTGCAATTCCGATTATTTCTTTTTGCTTTACGTCGAAATTAATGTTGGATAGCCCTGCTGAAGCAGAACACAAGCCATCGATCTTTAAAGTGATCTGCCCCGGTGATACCTCTCTTTTGGGGTAGCGGTTTTCAAGGCTTCGTCCAACCATCAGTCGTATGATGTCATCTATTGAAAGATTTTCTTTAGTCGCGGTAGTAATATGCTCCCCGTCGCGCATCACCGTTATCTCGTCCGAGATCTGCATAATCTCGTCCATTTTGTGCGAAATGTAAATTATTCCGCAACCGCGCGACTTCAACTTTCTTATTATGGCAAACAGCTTTTCGGCTTCTGCCGCCGTCAGCGATGATGTCGGCTCATCAAAAACTATAATTTTTGCATTATATGAAACCGCCCTGGCAATTTCGATCATCTGCCTTTTTGAAACCGAGAGCGATCTCATTTTCGCCCGCGGATCAACGTTTATATCAAGCTCATCAAATATTGCCTTTGTCATTTCGTAAAGCTTCGTATTGCTCGTGATCGGAATCAGTTGGTGGAGTGTTGGCAGTCTTCCGAGGAACATATTTTCCATCACCGAAAGGGAAAGTGCCTGGTTCAACTCCTGATGCACCATTGCAACGCCGCCGGCGAGAGCATCCTTCGAGCTGGCAAACCTTATCTGATTGCCTTCGAGTAAAATTCTTCCTTCGTTCGGCTTGTAAATTCCGAAAAGGCATTTCATCAGTGTGGACTTTCCGGCTCCGTTTTCTCCCATCAGCGCATGCACCGTTCCTGCCTTGACCGTCAGATCAACTCCCTTTAGCGCCATAACTCCGGGGAAGGATTTGACAATCCCCTCCATTTTTAACAGCTCGTCCCCCTGCAAGATTATCTCTCCTCGCCGCCCTTTGTATATGCAGAGTAGGGGATGTTAACACGCACGTCAGATATAGTCATATCCTCGCTTATTCCTTCAAACTTGCCCTTGCCTTCAAAGTGGTTTTTGCAAATCGTAACGATTGCCTCTGCCATTCCCACAGCATCCTGCTTGATCGTGCCTGTCATAGCACCCGTGTCAATTTTTGATACTGCCGCTTCGGTTGCATCTATACCGAAAACGGGTATTGTTCTACCACCGGATTTGTTATATCCTGCCTCGTTGAGCGCCGCGATCGCGCCAAGTGCCATCTCGTCATTATTGGCGATAATAAGCTCAACCATATTTCCCCCTCTTTCACTGTAGGCGGAAAGGATCGTTTTCATATAGTTGTTCGCCGCCGCATTGGACCATGCTCCGTCCTGGTCGACAAGGTATCCGTTCGAGTTTGATGAGTCATAGAACTTCAGTTCATTTAAGCCTTTTTCTTTAAGAATGCTGTTGGCAACCTCTACCGAGTATCTTGTTCTTGCCTCGGCTTCAAGGTTTCCTTGTTGGCCCTTGAAGAGAACGTAGCTTATTTTTCCGTCATTATTTATATCAAGTGCAGAGAAATTGTCCTTAACGTAGTTTCCGATAAGTTCCCCCTGCATTCTGCCTGCCATCTCGTAATCTGTTCCAACAAACGTGCATTTGTCATAGCTTTTGATAACCTCGTCGCTCACAGATCGGTTAAAGAAGATTATCGGCAGGTTCGCCGCCTTGGCTTTGTTTATGATGTTTTTCGCCGCATTGTCCGACCCCGTGTCAACTATATTAACTATAAGCATTCGCGATCCTTTTGCTATCGCGGTATCGATCTGCTCTGTTTGTGTGCTCTGATTTCCGTTGGCATCATAGTTGTTGTATCTTGTGCCGAGCTTGTTAAGCAGCTTGTCCATATTCGAGCGCACGCTCGATATATACGTATCACTGTAAGTGTAGTAAAAAACCGATATTTCTCCCTCGCGCTCGCATCCGCAGGATGAAAGTGCAGGAACTGTAAGTGCTATAAGAAGAAAAAGAATCAGTAGCTTTTTCATTTTTTACACCGCCTTTCAAATTTTGCTTTTTTGCTATTTTCCCTCACATAGCGATTTATATACCTATTTCGCGCTGTTTTTTCATCGCTATTGCATTATTATAAAAAAGATGATAAAATAATAAAGTAAAAAGCAAAGGAGGAGAAAAAATGATCAAGGTCAACGTTTCAGCGCCGATAGGTTATACAAAGGCTGACGTTATCGCTGCGGTTTGCGAGTATATTCCTATAACTGCCGATGAGATACGCGATATTGTTATTTTGCGCTCCTCTTTGGATATATCGGATAGGTGCGTCAGCGGTTATTCTCTCACCGTCGGTATATCTGCCTCTGCCGAAAAAGAGGCAGGCCTTCTTAAAATGCGTAAGCGCACGTCAGAAGTTCCGAGCTACTCATTCTCCCTTCCTCGCTGTGCCTTCTCATCAAGGCCGGTCGTTGTTGGTGCTGGCCCTTGCGGTCTTTTTGCGGCGCTCCTGCTTGCTGAGGCAGGTGCTGAGCCTATCGTTATCGAGCGAGGCGAGTGCGTGGAGGAAAGAGGCGCATCTGTAGATAGATTCAGAAATTTCGGTATTCTTAATCCGGAGTCCAACGTTCAGTTCGGTGAGGGAGGCGCAGGTGCGTATTCCGACGGCAAGCTGAAGGTTGGCTCGATGGATAAATATAAAATGAAGGTGCTTTCCGAGTTTGTCGCCTCAGGCGGAAACGAGGATATAATGCATTCTAAAACCGCGCATCTCGGCACGGATAAGCTCCCTTTTATCGTCAGGGAGATCCGCGAGAAGATAAAGGCTCTCGGCGGTGAGTTTATGTTCAGTACCAAGCTTGTTGGCATAGACGTAAAGGATAAGCGCGTAAAAGGTATTCGCTGCGAAACAAATGGGGCTGAGGTGTATATTGAGGCCGAGGACGTTATTCTCGCCGTGGGCCACAGTGCAAGAGATACCGTAGGTATGCTCAATGATATAGGAATGCCAATTCAGGCGCGTGGCTTCGGTATCGGTGTCAGGATAGAGCATCCGCGCGAGTACATAAACGAGCTTGTTTACGGCAAGAATTACGATCAAAGGCTTGAAACCGCAAGCTACCACCTTGTAACCCACCTTGCAAACGGCCGCAGTGCATATAGCTTCTGCATGTGTCCTGGCGGTACGGTAGTTGCCGCAACCTCAGAGCCGGATTCTGTTGTAACAAACGGTATGAGCGAGTATAAGCGAGACGGCAGGAATTCAAACGCAGCCTTTCTTATATCCGTTACACCTCAGGACTTTGGCTCTGACGATGCGCTTGCCGGAATGAGATTTCAGGAAAAAATAGAAAAAAGCGCATTCCGTGTTGCCGGCTCTTCATATAAAGCTCCCGCTCTCAGAATGGGTGATTTTGTAAAGGGCGAGGCTTCAACGTCCTTCGGCAGCGTAACCCCAACTTATCCGATAGGTACAGAGTTCGTTGCCGTTAATGACTATATGCCGCAGTACGTGGATGAGTCGCTTCGCGCCGCGATCGGTGATTTTGATAAATGGATGCCCGGATTTTATTATCCGGATGCAGTATTGACCGGCGCGGAAACCCGCACCACCTCTCCGATCCGCATATCTCGTGGCGAAAGCTACGAGGCAGTCGGATTCTTCGGCATCTACCCGGCAGGTGAGGGGGCAGGATATTCGGGAGGCATAGTTTCCAGCGCTGTGGACGGTCTTCGCTGTGCAGAGAGCGTCATTCTCCGTCACGGGATCATAGGCGGTGCAGTATGAAACGTATCGCCGTATTGAATTCAACCGCCCTAAAGATCATCGCCGCCATAACGATGCTCGTTGATCACCTCGGCGTTATTATATTCCCCCAATACGTTGTATTTCGTGTAATAGGCAGAATATCATTTCCGCTCTATGCATTTATGATTGCGCAGGGGTGCAGGTACACGAGGAACAGATTAAGGCACTTTCTTATCATTTTCGGTCTTGGCAGCCTGTTTCAGCTTGTTTTCTGGCTTGTAACTCGGGTTGAGTATATGGGCATACTGATAACGTTCTCAGCATCTATCGTTCTGATCAACGTGCTGCAGGATTTCAAAAATCAGCTTTATCACGGCAAGTGGCAGGGCAGGATCTTTGCCGGTGCGTTGTTTGTAGCGCTTGTTGTTTTTTGCTTCGTTATTACGGATTCTGTCGTGTTCGACTATGGCATAACCGGAATTATGTTGCCTGTAGTTTTCTACCTGCCGAACTTCATAGTGCGTGAGGACGGGCAAAAGAGCAGGGGATTTTTAAAAGCTGTGGATTCTAACGTTGTCCGCGTGCTTCTTGCGATCCCGGTGCTTATACTCTATGCCGCTATCGGAAATCAGGAGTGGTATCATTATTGCTCGTTGCTTTCCTTGCCGTTTCTGCTTCTGTATTCGGGTAAGCGCGGTAGGATCAGCCTCAAATGGTTCTTCTATATCTTTTACCCCGTGCATCTCGTTGCGATATATGCAATATACTATCTTATGAAGCTTCCGGCATAAATAAAGATCCCCGGCACAAACGTACCGGGGATCTTTATTAAAAAAAGGCCCTTTTTCAAGGCCCTCACAAATCCATAATAACACAAATAAAATCATTTGTAAAGAGTTTTTTATCACTTGTGCATAAAATCTATTTTTTACACAAAAACATATTGTTAACTTTTTACAAAATTACATATTGAAAACCCCTTGAAACTGTGATATACTGTAATCGAAGAAAGGAAGGTACACTCCAATGAAAAAGTAACTTTCTCGATTCAAAGTAAAGGAAGGTACGGTCCAATGACTCATTAACCTTTTGATTATTTATCCCCTTTGAGAATAGGGCAAATGCATCGGCTTGTTTGGTAGGAAAGAAGCAGGTTTTTAAAACACGGCGGTGTTACGCTTTATATATAGATTCTCAAAATCAGTGGTACAGGAAGTAGATAAAAAGTGTGCCGGGCATAGCCTGATTTTAAAGTAGGATAATTAATCGCAAAATGTTCATCGCCCACAGGTATTCAGTGAAAACAGTTGATGAAATGAAGTGATCTCGCTTTGAGAATAAGATGTTGTGTTGTAAGAGAACTGTTGGTGTTACTTTAGTGGGACTAATACGAAAGAGAGGATTAAGAAGGATGTTAGATACTAAGAGTGAACATAAATAACCCTTGGTTGTAGGTGAAAGATGCAGCCAAGGGTTATTTTTTTATATTTTGATGCGGCGATAGCCGCCTTTTTTTATTTGTTACCGTAACACATATCTCAAATGTGTACATTTTGTATATAATGTAAAAAAATGTTGCAATCAGCAAATCCGCGTGCTATAATTTATTTACTAAATTATAAAAAAAGAGGACACAGCTTATGAAAAAGCTTTTAACTTTTCTTTTAGTAGCATTGTTATCCGTATCTGTTTTGTTCTCCTGTGCCGCACCTGATGCGGATAAGGATAATAGCGGTACAGGCAACGGTGGCGCCGGCGGCGGTGAGACCGAGGTTTGTGAGCACTATGATATGGATAAGGACAGTAAGTGCGATTTCTGCGGTGAGGAAGTGGGATATTTCTACAAGGATTTCTCTGTGCAGGATAAGGCGCTCTTTTCGCACTATATCGGCACAGTGATCCCCTTCATTCCTAACAATGAGTATTACGTTGAGGGATATTATGAAGAGGATGATTATGAGCACGGCATATGCTTCTACACCGTTGGCAACACTCTTGTTGACTTTGAGGTATATCGCACCCTCTTTACCGGTTATGCGCTTACCGAAACCAACACCGATGATTACGGTGATATCTGGTACACTTATGAGAAGAATGACGTTGTAGTTGATATGGCATTCTTTGTGGAGGACGGCATTTCGTACGTTTACGTGTACGTTCGTTCATCCTTCAGCAGCGATATCGAAGGCGGTGGCAGCGGTTCATCCGATCACTATTACACCGACTTCACTGCAGAAGAGAAGGCTCTCTTTATGCAGTATATTGGCGCTATCATCCCCTTCGCGCCTAACGATGAGTATTACGTTGAGGGATATAATGAGGAAACCGACTATGAGAACGGAATGTATTTTGCCGCTATCGGTCTTACCGACGATGAATTTAACGATTATCTTGGCCTCTATTCCGATTATGAGTTCCTCGGCAGCGAGATAGACGAGGATTACGATATATGGTACACCTATGCCAAGGACGGCGTAGAGGTAAGCATGGTATATTATGAGTATCAGGGCACCGGTGTTATTGAGGTGTTCGTAATTTCAGAGCTCAGCAACGTTCCTGATGACGGCGGCAACGAAGGCGGCGGCAACGAAGGCGGCGGCACCGAGGACGGTGGCTACCTTTATAACGACTTTACCGATGCTGAGAAGGCCCTTTTCCTGCAGTACATAGGCGTAGAGATACCCTTTATGCCCTGCGACGATTATTCGGTTGAGGGCTATTATGAGGAAACCGACTATGAGAACGGTATGTTCTTCGGAGCATACTACGTTACCGAGGCCAACGCAACCCTTTACCGTGCGCTCTTTATCGCAGAGGGATATACCCTCTACGGCACCGAGAAGGATTCTGACGGCGACACCTGGTACACCTACACCAAGGATGACGTCGTAGTAGATATCGTTTACTACGTATACGAGGGTGTCGGCTGTATGGAGCTGTTCGTATATTCCGACCTCAGCTCCGATCCCAACGAGGGCGGAGATAGCGGCAACGAGGGCGGTAACCAGGGCGGCAGCGGTAACGGTAGCAGCTCCACCACTCCCGAGGGAAACGAGATCCTCACCAATAACGGCGCAGGCCTTCCTACCGAGGCAGACGGTGTTTATGACGTAGACTTTACTCTCGGTACACCTGTTAAGGACGTTACCGATCAGGGATACTATCTTGACGGATGCCCCACAACAGGTTCTCCTGCCGTGCTTGTTATTCCTGTTGAGTTCAGCGACGCAACTGCGGCAAGCAAAGGATATAGCCTTGATAAGATCAACAAGGCATTCCTTGGCGCAAGCGGAACAACAGATTACTATTCCGTTTATGAATATTATAAGATCGCAAGCTACGGCCAGCTTGATCTTGATATAACCGTGCTTGATTTCTGGTTCAAGCCACAGAACAATAGTACGTACTACGCAGGGCAGTATGAGTACGAGGACGGCTACGAGTATTTTATGGGCGACCAGATGATTCTCGATGAGGCGCTTAAGTACCTTGCAACAATTATGGATCTTTCCGTATTTGATTCGGATAACAACGGTATTATAGATGCAGTTGTTCTTATCAACACCCTTGAGATCGGCGATGACGATTTCCATTGGGCATACAGATACTGGAACTATTACACAGATTCAAGAGGCGAATATTACGAGTATGACGGTGTAAGCGCAAACGACTACGTTTGGGCATCCTATCAGTTCCTTCACGAGAGGGGGGACAGTGATAGATTTGATGATACAAATGCTATCAACACCTACACCTATATCCACGAATTCGCTCACATTCTCGGGGCAGACGATTATTACGATCTCTCATATACGACCTCACCCCTCGACGGCCACGATATGATGGATGGCGAGTGCGGCGACCATAGCCCTTACACCAAGTTTAACCTCGGTTGGATAACCTCCTCCCGCCTTGTTGTAGCTAACGGGGGCATAACTCTCTCTCTTGAAAGCTTCGGCAAGAACGGTGATACGATCATTATCGCAAACAACTGGGATGCAAAGCTTGGCGCATATCAGGAGTATTACGTAATAATGTATTACACCAACGACGGTCTTAACGCAGGTGAGTTCGGCTTCTTCGATAAGGAGGGCGTGGTTGTTTACCACATCAACGCATCTCTTTACGTAGAGGAATACGAGGGCGAGATATACTACGACGTGTATTATAACAACACCCCCGCAGGCCAGGAGTACGGCACCGAGCATAACCTCATCGAGCTTGTAGAGAGCCGTAACGGTGATTACGTATTCGAGGCAGGGGAGTCCCTTGGCACAGTAACAGATGACAGCGGCAACAAGCTTTGCTACAGCTTCACTGTTGATTCTGTAACCGAGAACGGCGTAACCGTAACCTTTACCAAGAATTGATAATATGAAAGCGTCGTGCAAAAATGCACGGCGCTTTTCCTTTTTACGCAGGGAAATTAGCCGCATTTTTCAATAAACTGATATGGGTTGGATCTCCTCGTCGAAAGCAACAATAAAAATGAACTTTTTCGTATATAATGTCAATTTACATATTACCTGCGCGATGTTATAATAGGTTGGATTAAAAATTAAATAAAGAAGGAACTTCTTATGAAAAAGTTTAGAATTTTAAGATTTGTAATGTTCCTTCTTACTTTTTCGCTTTGTGATTCTCCTTCC
>JAZLCY010000061.1:0-2803 GCA_045614485.1 Eubacteriales bacterium | reverse complement strand
AAGCTCTGTTCGGTAGTAACGAGATAATTGTAGTTGTAGTTCCAAGTGTTTACAACGATGTAGTCGTTTACGAGTTCGTACTCAACCACTTCAACCTTGGTCTCCTGAACCTCGTAAACAAGGTATTCCTCAACACCGGGTATGGGTGCGGGGACGCTTACCTTACCTGTAGTAAGCTTTACTTCACCCTCTTCATCCTCAGGCTCAATAGTAACATTGTACATTACCCAGGCCTTGTCGAGAATGTTAACGTTACCCTCTTCGAGAGTGAGAGAAATGTCTTCATACTCATCGGATTTTGTGTCAATAGTATTTACCGTAACGGTGCAATTGCCAACGACCTCAGCGGTTACGCCGTAATCTCCGGTAATTACGTAATTGGGATTGGGATCATCCTTTAAACAAACAATGCATTTTCCCTCAAAGAAAACACACTCGTGGTTAGGATCAATCTCACCGCACTCACATATACCACCAACGAAGGAATGCTGATGAGGTGCAACATAATTCGGATCGGTCTCACCGCACTCACATTTGCCGTCCACGAAGGAATGGCTATGAGGGGGAACGTAGTTCGGGTCGGTCTCGCCGCACTCGCATTTTCCGTTCAGGAAAGAATGAGTATGGACAGGTTCATCGGGAAATATAAGCTTACAACCCGAGAGACCGGTACAAAGTGTCGCAATAAGCAGCACCGCGACTAGCGCTATTAATGTCTTTTTCATTTTGTTTCCTCTTTCTCTTTTTCGGTCAAAACACGTTTTATCGCTTATTGTTTATTTAAAACGAATTGCTGTAACCGGGGTATGCATGATACTAAAAACCTGTATATGAAACCCCGGTGTCCATACGATAGGATCATTCAAGAACCTGAAGAGTAAAGGTAATTGATATATTAGGATTAGACTTATCTGTCAAGGTAACGGTGTATACGCCCGCAATATCAAAGTAATAGTTGCCGTCTCCATACATTTGAACCGCACCGCCAAAATCTACGTCACACTGTTCAAAGATGTCTATATAATGTCTCACGTGCCCATCGTTGAGCATATTAACAGTCAGACCTTGGAAGATATAGTGCTTAGGTTCATTAGCATAAATTACAACGCCTTTGTTGATCAAAATGCCGCTGATATATCTTCTGCCTGTCTCATAATCTGTGGAATAAACTGCCTTGCAAACAAGACTGTTTGTGAGTCTTAGTTCGATCTCCTCAACTTTTTCTCTTCCCATGGCATATATCTTAACGTCTTCAGTGCCAACGGTGAAGGTGTACTCGCGATCACCAATCATCTGGCCGTTTATCATCCAATGGCTGAATTCATAGCCTTCACCTTCGAGGTCCTTTGCTCTGATAGTAACGCTATCACCTTCTCTACGCATTGTTACGTATGCGCGATAAACCTCGGTCTCGGGAATGTAAGGAAGGTCGGTGAAATCGTCAATATCTACAGTCAAACCGGGGTTCTTTATTTCAAGCATTACGTTGTAATAAATGATAGGCTCAAGCTTTGCAAGGAAGCTTGCATCAGAGCTACCAACGGTATATTCAAACTCATGGTCGGTGGTGATAAGTTCCTCGTGAGTGCCGTTATTAACGTACCAGCCCTTGAACTCAAAGCCTTCCTTAACGTCTATCTTAATAGTAAGCTTTTCGCCCTCCTCGTATGCGTGACGAATGCTGCCGTAGTGGTTTACGCCGTTAATGTAAATGTCACCGCCCTCACCTGCGTATGCACTCACACTGTAGGTAGGATAGCAACGAAGCTTTGCAATAATATGTGTTGTTTCCTTCCCCATTGTGAAGGTAAATTCGGGATCAGACGAAGCAAGAGCGCCGAATACAGGCTGTGAATACTCATCATAAGTACAATAATACCAGCCCTCAAATCTACAGTTCATCTCGGGAACGATCTTAACGGTAATCTTTTCCCCCTCTGCAAGCGAGGTTACGTAAAAGTTATCACCCAAGAATTCACCGTTTACGCCGATAGTTGCATAACTGCCGTAGTTATCATCAATGAAGAAGCAGGATGCATCGAAATCATACTGAGGAAGCATCTCATATACTGCAACCAGCTTGTTGTTCTTGAAGGTGGAGCTATTATCCTTGTTTATGGTATAGGTAGCATCGGTGCTGGAAATCTTGTCCTTGCAGATGTCGTAGGTCTCGTTCTCACGAATGCTGATAACCGCCCAACCTACAAACTTACAGCCCCTAACGGGAACTGCGGTTATACTGAGGGTCTCATATTCCCAGAAGGTTTCGGAATAGTAGTCGTCGAAATAATCCTCGCCTTTAACGATGAATCTATATTCACCGTAGCTATTGCCGATAGGCTCGGAGCATACGCTGTAAACGTTGTATTCGTACTGAGCATACGGCTCACATACAGCAACTATGCTACGGATCTGTCCTTCAGGAATCTCGTAAACGAAGGTAGGCTCGTCACTGATAAAGCATTCGGGATTATAGGGATCATCTTCGTATGCCCAATGGCTGAAGTAACAATTCTCGAGAGGCTGGACACTAAGTGTTACCTGCTTCTGAAGAGGATTTACCTTTGCGGAAACGTAATCATAGAATTCGACACCGTCAACGGAAACGCGGGACATATTACCCGTAACTCTAAGGTTTGATATAGTAGCATATACCGCAAATAGCTTAAGATCCTCAGCAGGCATTTCGAACACGAGCTCAAGATCGGTGTAATAAGGAATGTCCTCAAGAACGATATTGCCCTCCTCATCAAAATCACCTACGTACCATCCGATGAAGTGTACTGTCCTATTTGCATCAACA
>JAZLCY010000060.1:0-21664 GCA_045614485.1 Eubacteriales bacterium | reverse complement strand
GTATACCCAGTCTCGCTTGCGCTTGATTATGTAGCCTCCGGCTCACCCGGCCGGGCGGTGCTATGCTCGCGCCCCCGGGCGCTCCGACAACAAAAAGAGGCAACCGCAAGGGTTGCGTCTTTTTGTTGGTGGCCCAACTAGGACTCGAACCTAGGACCGCCCGGTTATGAGCCTGTAGCTCTAACCAACTGAGCTATTGGTCCATATTAAATTATATGCCTAAACGGACTATTGTATTATATCAAAGTATTGTGAATAAATCGTAGATATTTTATGAACAAATAATTAAATTAGGTGTTGGCGGCGTGCGCTTTTTTCTGCTTTTAAAGCCGGGCACTGACAGATTTTCTGCTTAGCTGCATTGACTTTTCGGCCATGTGATGCTATCATTACTATATAAGACAAATCGAGGTAATTCACATGGCAATCAGAAATGCACAGGATATAGACAGAAATTTTGCGATAGAAAAGAAGATCAACCGCGAGGGGATGATCTTCAAAAGCGCGGAGGAACTTGACGTTTACGGTGTTGAGCTGATAGACGGTGTTTATCGCAGGATGAAATATGACGATGCAAAGGCTATCGGCGAAATGGTGGCGCTTATATCTTCCGAGTGCGCAGGCGGAAGGGTTCGCTTTGCGACGGACAGCCCTTACGTTGCGATATACGTTGAGTATAAATCGTGCGCTAAGGTGCCGAACTATTCACTTACGGCGACGATGGGATTTGATCTTTACGCAGGCGAAAGATATATCGGCTGCTACGTTCCGCCACTTGATACGGCAGAAGAATTTGAGGGGATCGTTCGCTTTGATGACGCACCCGGTATGCGAGAATACACCCTTAACTTCCCTGTATGCAGTGAGATAAGCGGGCTTTATATCGGGGTTGACGAGAAGAGCGCTATCACCGGCGCATCAGCATATGCCATTGAAAAGCCTGTAGTTTTCTATGGCTCATCTACCACGCAGGGTGCTTGCGCCTCCCGCCCCGGCAACTCCTATGAAAATATGATAAGCCGCAGGCTTAACTGCAACTATCTCAACCTTGCATTTTGGGGAAATGCTCTCGGCGAGGAAAAGATGGCGGAATACATAGCAGGGCTTGATATGACGGCGTTTGTTTACGATTACGATTATAACTCCCCGAGCGCCGAGCACCTTGAAGCAACGCACGAGAGAATGTTCAAGATCATCCGCGAGCGCAATCCCGACTTACCCATAATTATTCTTACCGCGCCGAAATACTATCATGACGAAGAGTTTAAGCGCAGGCACGATATAATAGAGAGGACCTACCTTAACGCGATAAAAAGCGGAGATAAGGCAGTGCGCTTTATCTCATGCCGTGATATTTTTGAGGACGTGAGGGACGTGGCATTGGCCGACAACATTCACCCCGGCGATATCGGTTTTTCAAAAATTGCCGAGCACGTGAGCCTTGCACTCGAAGAGCTGATGAAAATTTGATACTCCCCGATACAAACAGAAAGAGCAACTGCGCAAGGCTCAAAAAACCTTACGTGGCTGCTCTTTTTTATTGGTGAAGTTAAGCTCGCCGTTCACCTTGCCGAAGGTAAAGCTTCACTGTCCGCAGGTTAACTTCGTTTACGAAATAAACTTAGCTTTAGCTTGTTTTACCCACCGAAGCGAGCTGATATATTACAGGTTTTCACCGTTTGTTTCGATTACACTGCGGTAGAAATACGCCGAATCCTTTATGATTCTTTCCTGGGTGGGATAATCCACGTACACCAAGCCGAATCTACGGCTATAGCCGAATGCCCACTCAAAGTTATCCATAATAGACCAATACTGATATCCGATGATGTCAACACCCTCGTCAGCGGCGCGGCGAAGACCAAGCAGATGGCGGTGTATATAATCGGAGCGCTGAGGATCGTGAACCTTGCCGTCTAACATCTTGAAGTCGATATTAGCCATTCCGTTTTCGGTAATGATGATCGGCAGTCCGTATCTTTCATACAGGAACTTTGCTGCCCAGTACAAGCAATCGGGAGTTATAGCCCAATCCATCGCAGTGCGCGGATATCCTGCATATGCGCGCGGATTTGACTGATAGCGCGGTGATTCATAACCTGCGGCCTGGTAGCAATTGAATGCAAAGAAATCAACAGGCTGAGCGATTATCTTCAGATCCTCGTCAGAGAGATAGTTTGTTCCATGCTGGCGGCGGCCGAGAATAACCGGATCTGCCCACCACGGAGCAGTATAGAAGGGGCTTGACGTGTCAAAGGTTTCCTTCTTTGCAAGCTCGATCGCCTCTTCTGTTTCATTCTCGGGCATAATAACGCCGAACGCAGGAACACTGCCGATCTTTATCGGGCGGCAAGCCGCCTCTCTCATAGCAACAACAGCCTTGCCGTGCGCAAGCATAACGTTGCGCGAGATAGTGTTAAGCTCCTCTTCTGTTCTCTCTAAAAACGGTGCGTGAACACCGCAGCTGTATCCGCCCTCCACAAAAACACCGGGCTCGTTAAAGGTGATCCAATACTCGATCTTCTCGGAAAGTGCCTTTACGCACTCCGCCGCGTACTGAACGAAGTACTTTACGTTATCCTCGTTTTCCCAGCCACCAAGCTCGTGCACCCACATGGGCAGATCCCAGTGATAAAGTGTGCAAAGGGGTATGATCCCGGCATTCAGAAGCTCGTCTACAAGGTCCTTATAGAACTGCATTCCCTTTTCGTTGATCTTACCGTCTGCCTTCGGAATAACGCGCGCCCAGTTGATCGAGAAGCGATAGCTCTTGATACCGATCTTTTTCATAATAGCAACGTCTTCCTTATATCTATGGTAGTGATCGCAGGCAATATTGCCGTTATCACCGTAAGCAACGTGCCCGTCGGAGAGGGCATCCCATATATTGAGTGTCTTACCGTCCTCAAGATAAGCTCCCTCTATCTGATAAGCGGCGCTTGCCGCACCCCAAAGAAAATCCTTCCTAAATCCCATTTTTATTTCCACCTTTCAGCCGGCATACGTTGTGCCGTTTATTTAAAATTAAAAGCGGTGCGCAGCATTATTCGTCATCAAATACGTTATGCTGTGCACCGCGATCTATGTTATTGTGTTTTTATCAGTTGTAAACGCAAGCGATTGCTACCTGACCGTCAGAACCTGTGTAAGAAAGGGACACAGATGCGATGGTGTTGGCAGAGGTCTTGGAAACCACGATAACAACGTCAGACATTGCTGCAACACCGATAACTGCCTGGGAATCTTCCTTATCAACAGTTACAGTAAGAGTGTTGCCTGTGATCTGATACTTCTCGATAAGGCTGCTGCCGATATCGAACTTGGTTCCTGCAGGAGCTATGATTTCGTCTCCATTAACAACCTTACCCTGGGGATCAACAGTAACTACGCCTTCCTTAACGTCGATGTCCTCAGCAGAGTCAAGGCCTGCGATGGTCTCGATGTGGTAGGTCATAGTGCCGAAGCCTTCCTCATTATACACAGTGCTGTAGGTAGAGGTAAGCTTGCCGGCAGAACCGTCTACAGTAACGGTAACGTTCAAGGAGGAAACCGTTGTGTTCTTAAATGCGTCAATAAATTCCTTAGCGTCCTTCTGATATGCAGACTCACTGCCACAAGCGAAGAGTGCGAAAACGCAAACAACAGAAAGTACGATAGCTATAATCTTCTTCATCATCATTTCTCTCCTGTTGCAATTTCAATTTTCTCAACGTCGTAAGAATAAGTGGTGGTAAGGGTGATATCACGTGCGGGGAAGTCAACAGATGCGTCGATAGAGTAGAAAATAGTAACACTCGTTACAACCGCACCGTTGTTATGGATCTCAACGTAAACGTTGGAGTCTGCCTCGATGAGATCGTTGCCGTTATAGTCATAACCGAAGATCTTCTCAATGTTCTTATGGGGAACAGTGAAGGTAAGCACGTTGTCATACTTGCCCTCGGTGTACTTAACGTTAGTTACGTCAGCGGCAGTGAACTTGATTGCGATAGTGCCCATAGCGGGTGCAAAGTTAAGACCCTTGGACTTCCAATCGCCGCCGTTGGTACGAAGGCCGTAGCCCTCAAGGTACTCTTCAATACCCTTCTGAACCTTAATAGGTCCGGAAACAAAGCTGCCTGCACCGGCATTAACGGTGTCAAGAGTTTCCTGCTCGTAGGTTCTTACAGCAGCATTCTTGCCGCCGATCTTACCAACTGTAGTTACGTAGCTACCGGTAAGTGTGTTGGTTACCCTGCCCTTGTCGTCAAGAACCTCCTGAAGAGAGTTGGTAACGATCTTGGTGGGCAAGCTGTTGGAATAGCATTCCTGAGTTACTGCAATGCCGTCTACCTCTTCTTTACCGCAGGAGAAAAGGGGGAATGCGCAGCAGATAAGTACAAGCGCAAGCGCTAAAATTCTCTTTGTCATTTCTTTTCCCTCCGATTACTCAGCAACGGGAGTTGCAACGTATACATATCCGATTTCAATGTACACTGCGCTTCCGTCAGCTGTGGTGTAAGTAAGATCAACCTTGGTAAGATAAGTGCCGTTGGTGGTAACCTTAAGCTCTGCCTCGTTTGCATCAATGTCAGCACCGAAGATCGCCTTAACGTTATCCTTGCTGATGGTAGAAGTGATAGACTTCTGATCCTTTGAAGCCTTGTAATCACCAACGTTATCCGCGGTGATGTCAAGCTTAATATTCATATAAGCAACGTTGGGAGCTGCTGCAACGCTCTCGCCGTCAACGATGTAGCGGCCGTCCTGGTAGGTTACCTGGCCCTTTACAGTCTCAACCGAGCTCTCGCCCTCAACGAACTGCTCGTTGCGCTGCTGATACTCATAATCAAATACAAATCCGTCCTCGGTAATGGTGGTCTTGTAATAACCGTCATATGAAACACCGTTAGGGCGGGTGGTACGGGTTTTAACAGTGATACCCGTGGGTTCTGACTCCTCTATCATTCCAAAGAATTCCTTCTCTGAAAAAGCGTCGTCGCTACCGCAAGCGAACATAAATGCCGCGCAAGCAACAACCAGGAGTAAGCAAATAATCTTTTTCATTTTAATACCCTTCTGCCTTTCTTTTCGTTCAGATATATTAAACTATTATAATTATATCTTTTTGAAGTGCAAAAGTCAAGAGGTTCAATATCTGTTAGCTCACGGCAAAACGACAAATTTTATCACTTTATTTTATATATATTGAACAAAATATTATCTTTCTTTCACGTTCGCCCCCGCAGTCGACACGGAATGGCGCACACGGGCAGGGGGCACCGACGCGGTTTTTTGAACAAAAAAGAAGGCCGCCGTCCGGCAACCCTCTTGATCTTTCCACCCCGTAAAGCTTGGCACAAGCGCCGAAAGGTGGCCTCATTTACTGATGATGCTGATATTTTCCACCGGGATGCCTGTCGTTTCGTATGCGATCGCAAGTATCTGCGCCGCCTCGTTTGCCTGCAGGCTCTCCGCCTTCACGATAACACTCACCGAGTTATCGCTGATAACGGCAACGCACTCCTCAAAGCCTTTGGCTTTAACGAGAGTTTCGATATTGATCTCGTTCTGGATATCAACGGCGATCTTCGAGATTTTTGCAGCCGCCTCAGCCTTTGCCGCCTCGCTCGAATCGGAGCTTTCGGTAACGAGCTTAAGAACGTCTATCGCCTCATCTCTCGACTGCTCACGCGAAAGGGCGGTTGCGGTAAAATAGTTGTTCTTTGCCTCTGCATCCGTTTCGGCACTGTCGGAGTAGTTATCCTCCATATTGTTCTTACCGAAGCCGAGCGAATCGATAGGATCATAGAACCAGCGGTAGTTAAGGTAAACGGCAAGACCGATAAGCAGAACGGCGGTGATAAGTACTGCGCTTTTCACACCCTTTGACGAAAATATTTTCTTGAGTTTTTCTTTTTTCATTGTATTCTCCTCCTTGCGTTAGGTTTTTAGGGGTACTCTCGGCTAATTAAATGTATGACGGCAGATCGGGACGTATTCCATTTTTTTACCGGGTGTTCAGCTTCATTACCGAGACCCTGTTTGTGCCGATAGAGAAAAGAGAGGACATCATTCCGACTATGCCTGCGCGCACCTCATCCGAGTCCGCCCCCTCGCATATTACACTCACACCCATGACCTCAGGCGGTTTGGATTCAATAAGATTCGTGCCCTTGTACGTGTTCTCCGCGCCGCGCGAAAAGGTAACTATGACCTCGCACCTACCTACGCCGCGAATAGACGAGCACGCGCTCTCAAGCTCCCTCTCAAGCTCGGCTTTGTATTCGGCGAGCGACTGGGAGCTTTTCTCTATTTCCTCCTCTTTTGTACCGCCAAGCGAAAAAAGAACAAGAGCTATGCCGACCGCGGCGACAAGCACAACGAATATCAGTCGGTACTTTTCTTTGAAAAGTATTTTCAGTTTATCAAGAAGCTTCAATATTCACCTCGCACTTTCCAAGGCCTGCATCCTCCACCGCCGCACGTATGCCGCGCAGATCGGAAAGAGCACCTCTTCCGCGTAAAACGACCACTATTTTTTCGGCACGCATGCTTGACGTATCAAGCCCGAAAACGTGCACCTCCACCTCATCCTTGCTGATAGAAAACTGCTCGCAGATCATCTTTTCAGTACCCTCGGCAAAGGACTCGGACGCAACCTCGCCGAGCACAGATCCGCCACCCACCTCACCTACTCCTTCAAAGAGCGTGCCAATATCCGCATCACGAAGTGCAAGCACCGCCTTTGCCGGCGGGATCGAAAGCGTGCATAAGAGTATAACCCCCATAGCCGCACGGGCACTTTTTCCACCTTCCTCGCCGTAGATCATCAGGCCGCCGAGCGCCACGAGAACCGAGAGCGAGGCGGCAAGAACAAAATATTCCCTCACACCGAACGAATACCTCCAAAAAGAAATACTACAAGCTGGATCAGAACAACAAGCCCGGCTGAACAGTAGACTGCGATAACCGAGTCAAGAGCCGTTCTGAATGCCGAAAAACATCGCACGCCCCCCTCCGATTCGGCAAATTCAAGGAATGTTATACCAAGCGACAGCGCGATCCTGTGCGTGATCAGATACAGAAGCGGAGTAATTGCTATCATCAGTATGACCACCACCGCCGAGACACCGACCGAGCTTTTTATAAGCGCAAGACCGCCGCCGAGGGTTGACAGCGCGGAGGCAACCGTATTGCCGACAACAGGGATCATACTGCCTGCGGCATACCTTGCGGCGCGCAGGAGCGCGGTATCTTTAGCACTTGCAATAACGCTCTGCATCGTTACAACCGCGGCAAGAACGGCACTTATTATACCGATGCCCCACGTATAAAGATTCTTTATTCCCTTCATCACGGAACAAACGCCGCCCGTGGCAAAAGAGGAAACGAACGAAAGAGTAAACAGTGCAAACGACACCGGGAGCAAAAGCTCCTTTGCAAGTTTATCGAGCAGCATCAGTGTGAAGTTCAGACTCACAGCCTGTGCCGCCGCACTCTCCCCTGCCCCCTCGGATGCACTGACAAGGGTCATCACCGGGATCATCGAGCCAAGAAAGTCAATTATCGAAAAAATCGACTCCTTGACGGTTACGCAAATGGCATAAAGAGGCGAAAAAAGCGACACGGATGCCACTGTACACACCGAAATCTCAGCCGCGCGCCCCAGATGGTCCGTCCTTGACGCAAATACGTAACGCGCCGCCCCGACGAGGAGGGCAAGTCCCAAAACGAGCATAAAAAACGAGGATATAGGCCCGACCTGTGCCGAAAAGGCAGAGATCACCTCTTCAAGAACCGCTTTTACCGAAGCACCGCTCACTTCACCGCTGTCATTAACCGTTAATCCGTATTCCTCGGGAAGTGCATTTTTAAATTCCTCAATTATATTTCCGGCATCCTCGAAAAATTCAGGAACACCAATCATCCTATCAGCTCCATTCCAAGCTTAAGCATTTTTACAACGTACGGAATTGCGATAAGCAAGATCTCTATCCTTCCGGCAAGAAGCACCGCACTGCCAACTCGCTCCGCCCCAAGATCGCGGCAGATATCAGCGCATATCCCAAAAAGATACGCAAGACCGATTATTTTGAGAACCGAGCGCACCGTGTCCTGCGCGCCAACTGTGGAAAGAAGAGAGGAAAGCCCCTCTGTAACCTCCTTTATCCCGGGCAGGATAATGCTCACTATTGCAAGGGCAGACACAGATGCGAAGATAGGAGCACCGCGCCACCCAACCTCGCGCAAGAGCATAATACAAACAGAGAAAACAAGCCCAACGGCACAAACCCGAACAGCCATTATAATCCAAAAATATTGCGAATAGTTTCAAGCATACTTGCAAGCTCCTTGATAACCATAAGAAAAACGACCAATATGCCGGCAACAGAAACCATTGTTGCCTGCTCGTCCCTTCCGAGCTTGGAAAGAACCTGACAGCTGACGGCAACGATAATTCCTACGCCTGCGATCTTCAGAAGAAAAGAAATATCCATATCCACCCCGGGTTAAAAATACTGGGCGCAAAGGCGCACCTACAAAACAAGAATAAGAAATCCCACCCCACCGGCACAAAGGAGCACCGAATAAAGCTTTATCCGTTTTTCAGACTCGGCAACATCGTCCTTGAGAAGAGATGACATCTCGCATATCGCCTCATCAAGCAGGCGCACCTCATCCTCAACGTATCCTGTGCCAAATGAGGAAAAGGTTGTTTCAAGAATTCTTTTAACACTGTCCGAAACTCGGTGCCGTATAGATAGTGAGGGTAAAGGATCTACACCCTTTCGAACACTTGCAAGAAATCCGCATTCTTCAAGGTGGGGCGTTGAATAGGACTCGGCAATCTCCGAAAGCGGCAAAAGGTAACATCCAACCTGCCGTCTTACGTGTTTTAAAAAATCGAGCAGCTCGGAGTGTATCTCTGTTCTTTGGCGCATACCGTTAGCAATCCACGGCACAAGGCATATCAATGTAAACAAAAGCATACATATTCCAATGATTTTCAGCATACGATTTTCTTCCAATCGCACGAATAGGTGTTATCCGTGTGAAATATTCCAAACAAAATATCAAAAACCCCGGCGCTTATGTACGGAGATAAAGCCGCCCTTTTCACAAGCTCGCCCTCCTCCCTTGCGTGTGCTGTGGCAAGCACCCTGACACCCGAAAGCAAGGATTCTATTATTCCTAAAGACTCGCTTCTTGCCCCGATCTCATCTATCACCATGACCTCGGGAGCGAGGGTTCTCAAGGCGATTTCGACCCCCTTCCCTCTCTCATACCCCCGAAGGAGCATGATCCCGGCATTTGCACACTCGGATTCGAGAAATTCGCATCTTTGATCAATAACGCAAACTCTCCTTTTCTCCCGCCTTGCAATAAGGCTTGAAAGATCTCTTATCGCAGTGGTTTTTCCACCGCCTGCAACCGAATATATAAGCATACCTCGTTTGCTCTGTTCCCAAGCTGAATAGAGCCTGTCTATAAGCGAGCAATTTGCCGAGGGAATGCGGAACAAAAGAGAATTCACGTTACTGACGCCGACAAGCCTGCCGCCCGAATATCTTGCCTGCGCGCCGATACCGACCCTGATACCTCCGCCGATACTGACGTACCCCTCGCTTACCGTGTCCCTATGGGCATATACAGAGCCGGAGCATATACGAAAGAAGCATTGCCGCATATCAGAGGGCGCAAGGCTCGTGTAAAGCCTGACCCTTTGCGCACCGATAAGCAAGGACGACGTGTTTCCAACGCACAGATGCACCTCGCAAACAGATGCCGCACCGCCCTCCCTGTGCGAAAGGATAGCCTCGATCTCCCTCCTGATCCCCCCGGGCATATAATCCAGGAATGAAACCCTGCAATCCGCCTGTTTTAATTCCATTTTCATAGCACCTTTCTATATATATCCATTTACAAAAAATGGATATTTTCCTTGACTTTTAACCACGCTTATGATAAAATCATAAATGGTATTATATGATTGATTTTAAGAAAAGGAGTAAGTATGAAAGCTACCGGCGTCATAAGAAGTGTTGATGAGCTTGGCAGGCTTGTCATTCCTAAGGAAATTAGAAAAACCATGGACATCCGTTGCGGCGATCCGCTTGAGATCTTTGTTGACGGAAGTGAAGCCATTGTGCTCAAGAAGTACGTCTGTGCCTGCGTTTTCTGCCAGAGCAAAGAGGACCTCAGCGACTACAAGGGTAAAAAGGTTTGCTCCTCCTGCCTCCTTGAATTGAAGGAAGTTTAAAAACTCTTACGTTCAATTATATGCAACAGCAAATTAAAAAATTAAATATATTTTGAAAGGTTGACTAAAATGAAGGTTGTAACATTTGGTGAAATCATGCTCCGTCTTGCTCCCGAGGGATACCTCAGATTCGTGCAGGCAGAAAAGTATGAGGCACTTTACGGCGGCGGCGAGGCAAACGTTTCTGTTTCGCTTGCTAACTACGGCTTGGATTCCGCATTCGTAACCAAGCTTCCCGCGCACGAGATCGGTCAGGGCGCGGTTAACTCTCTTCGCAAGTTCGGCGTTGATACTTCTATGATCGTACGCGGCGGCGACAGAGTTGGTATTTACTTTAACGAAAAGGGCGCATCTCAGAGACCCTCTAAGGTTATCTACGACCGTGCTCACTCTGCAATCGCAGAGGCTAAGCCCGAGGACTTTGACTGGGAGAAGATTTTCGAGGGTGCTGACTGGTTCCACTTTACCGGTATCACTCCCGCGCTTAACCCCACCGTTGCAGGCATCTGCCTTGACGCTTGTAAGGCGGCTAAGGCAAAGGGCGTTACCATTTCTTGCGACCTCAACTTCAGAAAGAAGCTTTGGACAAGAGAGCAGGCTCAGGCTACTATGAGCGAGCTTTGCAAGTACGTTGACGTTTGCATCTCCAACGAGGAGGACGCGCACGACGTTTTCGGTATCGATGCTGAGAACACCGACATCGCAGGCGGTAAGCTTAACCACGAGGGTTACAAGTCTGTTGCAAGACAGCTTGCAGAAAAGTTCGGCTTCAGCAAGGTTGCAATCACTCTTCGTTCCTCTATCTCTGCTAACGATAACGACTGGGCAGCGCTCCTCTACGACGTTAAGAGCGGCGAATACTGCTTCTCCAAGTCCTACCACATGCACATCGTTGACCGTGTAGGCGGCGGCGACAGCTTCGGCGGCGGTCTTATCTACTCCTGCCTCAACGGTTACTCCACTCAGGATGCAGTTGGGTTTGCAGTTGCAGCTTCCTGCCTTAAGCATGCTATTGAGGGCGACTTCAATATGGTTTCCGTTGCAGAGGTTAAGGCTCTTGCAGGCGGTAACGGCACAGGTAGAATCCAGAGATAATTCAAAACCTTATAATATAAAAAAGAGAAATGCGTTTGCATTTCTCTTTTTTGTTTGTTGTAAAGAAAAATAAAAAAGAAAAAATGCGCTTGCATTTCTCTTTTTTGTTTATTGTAAAGAAAAATCAGACTTTGCGAGCCTCGGCATACATCACCCCAAAGCCTCGCCACACAACCTAACCGCCTCCACCGTCTAACTAAAACGCCTCCCCTGTGTAAGGGGAGGTTGGATATGAGCAATTTATTGCGAATATCTCGGAAGGGATGTTTCAAAGCAAACCAACATATCGCACAATCCCTCCGCCTCGCATCTGTGATGCTCAGCACCTCCCCTTACACAGGGGAGGCGATATATGAATAAAGAATTTTGCGAGAATGCCGGAGAGGTTGCTACTCCCCCCTTTTTTGCCTTTTGTTATTTCCTTTAACATTGGGGTCCCCAAGGCACCTTTGCTGACAGCTCCCTTTATAAAAAGGAGCCTTTGAGATAAGAACGTTCTACGCTAACTGTTTATTTGTATTCTGTCCACCGACAATAGCCTTTTTTGAACCACGCGACTATCGCGCGGTTTTCGTTATATAAGAAAAGAGTGATGCCCGGGGGCATCACTCTTTTTTAGGAGAATTATTCTCCTGCAAGGATTCTTGAGAACTGATGATTCTGTTCTACTGAATCGTTGATCAATTCAGCATACTCTTCATAAGTGTCAACAAGATCTCTATATATTGCCATAGCCAGCATGAGCTGGTTGTAAAGCATCATAGAGGAAGGATCGCTTGCGTTAGCAAGTGAACCGAACGACTCCTCAGGATATGTTCTGAGAGTGAACGCTACGTCTGCAAGAGCAACGTAGAAGTTGTAGAAGTCGTGAGTAAATGCAGTCTCATCGTTGTAGTATGCGTTAGCAAGATCTGCCTGATTGATGATAGTGTTTCTATCAGGAGTACCACGGTTGATTCTGCCGTCGTCTACCTGCTCCTCTTCAAACAGGGACTTCCATGCGTGCAAGCCGGTCCACTTGTATGTGGTGGGCTCTGCGCTGAACATGTTGGTAACGTGCTCGAATACAACTGCAACGTTAAGAGAGATCGCGCCCTTAGCTACGATAGCAAGTCTCTTAACACCGCTACGGTTGAATTGATCGGAGCTGTATCTGTTTGTAGTGTTAAGGATCTGAGTATTACCCTCAAGAACGGTAAACTTGAACTCATCGTAAGTAGAAACGATGGTTGCGCGGATCATTGTCTTCTTACCGGTAGCGTCGGTGCTGGAAAGATAAGCAACCTTGCCTTCCTCAGCAAGCTCGATCTTCTGAGCAGTGTGAACTACCCAAGCAAGATCGCCGATACCGTTAAGAGCAACCTCGTCCTGAATGATAACAGTTTCTCTGTTATCGGTGAGCATCATACCGCGGTAAGCCGCAGCGGATACACCGTTATATACAGAGGTGTTGTTGATGATAGCATAGCTTCCGCTTCCGTCAGCCGCAGTGTAGTGTGCATACATATCACCGCTACCGCCGGTGTGCTGACCGTAAGGAAGGTCGGTGGACTCAGAGGTAATAAGAACTACGTTATGACCCTCTGCATTGTTTCTGTAATACTTGAATCTGTTTGCGCCAAAGTACTGATATGCGTAGTAGTTATCAGAACCCATATCAATGATCCACTGAATTCCAAGGTTGTAGTAAACGAAGTTACCGGAGTCAAGCTGACCGAATATTTCGTCACCCTCGCCTGAAACGTAAGGAGTGTAAACGTTAGCGCCACCCATAAGACCTACGTAAAGAGCGCCGTCTTCCCAGTCGGATCTCGAAATAAATGTATCGATACCTTCCATGTAGTAGTCGAGCTCAAGCTCGGGAGTCTTGTTGAACTCACCGGTAGGATAGTAGAGAATGTCGATGAAGGAGAGCGCCTTGCCCTTATTTACCTGGTTAAGACGAATAGCATAGAGGTTTTCGTCGCCAAGAAGAGAAGCGGCAAGATTGAATATGCTGGTATCAACGGTGAGGTACTCTGCATTGATAATGCTTCCAAGACCGTCATCGTGATAGTTCCATGCGTCGCCGTCGGAGCTTTCCATATGGCAAGCATAGTAGAATGTGTCGTAAAGACCCCAGGAGTTAGTGATACCAAGGTCTGTGCCTGCCGCAGTGTCAAGCGCTGCGATAAGCTGCATGATCGCGTTTGTACCCTTTGCCCAGTAGGTTACGGATTCGATGTAAGATCCGTCGGGAGCATAGAGGTCAAGACCGTTCTTAGCAAAGTTGATGATACTGCCACCAACTACGTAGTTGATAAGCTCACCCTCTGCAGTTACAGAACCGTTTTCAACAACGCGGTCCATAATTGCCATAGCGCCGATAACCATACCTGCAGTACCGATTGCGTTCCAGCTGTCAGTACGGTCGGTAAATCTATCGCCGTAACCTTCGCCTCTGGGGAACTTACAGAACTCGCCGGAGATGGAGTTGTAGCCGTGGTAAAGAGCCTTTTCGTAGATAGCGTCTGCAAGAGTGTCAACACCCTCAGCGCCAAACTTAGCTACCCACGCGTTGTAGAGCCAGTCATAAGCAATTGCAAAGTTAGCAGCGCCGGTTGCACAGTTGATGAAGTAACCGGGTGCCCAGTGTGTCCAAGCCGCGATGGTGTTAGCCATTGCATATGCAAGGTCAAGATACTTCGCATCCTCGGTGATCTGATATGCAAACGCGAGGTTAAGAAGCTCTGCAGTGAATTCTTCAAGCTCGTAAAGAGCATGGTTGTTGGGGTTGTAACCGTCCTCAGAGTCCTCAGCAACTTCGATCTCAGGGTGGTTAGGATCAGGCCATACGTTATCCATGTAAACGTTAACGGGAGCCTTGCCATCATTGAAGGTGATAGCGCCGGTTACTTCGTCGCGGGAAGCAACAACTTCGTTGTAGTAAGCATCCATCTTAGCGATGAAGCCCTGTGCGTAAAGCGCGAGAGTTGCGTTTTCGCCGGAAGCAATATTTGCACGAAGCTCGTCAAACTCGCTCTGGCCGGAAACAAGGAGGTAGGGGTGCTGGAAGCCATTGGTCTTCTTTGCAACCGCATTGTAAACGGACTCACCTGTTGCGAGATATGCATTCTCGGCTTCAAGCGCCTTGCCGTTCTCGTCGTGCTCAACGGTGTCAAACACGAACTTCTTCATAAGGTTAAGCATCTCGCCAAGGTTCTTCTCTCTTGAGAGAACTGTCTGGTGCTCGCCGCTGATAACAACGGTGGGATGCATTACGATAAGACCCATATCGTCATAAACGAGGTCAAATCCGGGGAAGAGAGTTTCGATATCGTCGATTGCTATAACAGCAACGTCCTTACCCTGCTCATTCTTAATGCTTGCAGGCTTAGCAACAAGATCTACGATCTCTCCGTTAACCTTAGCATTATCTCTGCCGAGGGTGATGTATGTAGTATCACCGGAGGTAGTGGTGATGGAGTAGGAAGCTCCGTCGGGATGAATGTAAGAGGGATAGCCAAGATACTTGATGATAAGCTCAAGGGGAACCATGATATTCTCGCCAACCTTAACGGGAGCGATGTAATCATCAATGCTGATCTTGGTGTTCTTGAAGAGAGCTGAGCTGATGCCAAGCTTCATTGCAAGAGAGTTTTCAATAGCAGCCTCGGGAGTGAGGTCGCCTTCGTCGGTGTAGATCGGAATGGTCTTTTCAAGCATCTTGTTGATGTTCATGCCGTAACCGAGATCGCTAACGTCATACTTTGCGTAAACGTCCTGGTAAAGCTGAACGTTGTCGATACAGAAGCCCATACCGTCGTTGCCGGCAGTAGGAGTGTGGAAGCCTACCGCAACGCTCTTAAGACCTGCGTTCTTAACGTTCTTGTTCCAAGTCTCCTGCATATATGCAGAGTAAACGGAACTGCCGTTAACGTAGATGTAAGAGGTGTAGTAGTTGTTGTCGTTCCAGTCGAACACAACGTCGATGTTGACCCACTCGCCATCTCCGAGAGATGCAAGAGGCTGACCGAGGTCGAAGCCGTAAAGAACGTCGCCCTTAATGAGAAGCACGTTTCTGGACTGGCTATCACTGGCGGTTGCCTTTACGATAGTTCCAACGTCGCACGCGTCGTCTGCCTTAATAGAAAGGCTGAAAATAGTAACTCTTTCCTTCGCAATTCTCGCACCGAGAGAGTAGTTGAGGAGAGCGGCTGTTGTGCCTGCGCCCTGCTCAAATCTTACGAAGTAGTTGTACTTGAGGTTACTCATAACCTCTTTGTCAATGGTAACTGCATGGTTGCCCATCATAGTAGCGTCGTTAGAGCTACCGTTGAAGGGGTCCCAACCGTCATCAAACGTTCTGTTGATGAAAAGTGATTCGTTCGCGTCAAAGCGGATGCCCTCGTTAGGATCCTTAGAGGTCTCTTCGGTTACTTCCGCATTCGCGGTATCTCCGGCAGCCAGAAGGCTAACGGAGAATACGGATGCAAGAGAGGCAAGAACGAGAACGAGAGAAATCAATCTGAGTATATTCTTCTTCATATTATAATTACCTCCCTTTATTAATCTTTAACAATGCCAACAAGTACGGAAAGTACAGCTGCGGCAATGGACTTGGTATTTGCTGCAAACGTGATAGTATCGCTATTTTCGATTACTGCGTTAGCGGCTCTGGTTTCTGCGTTATATTCATTAAGAGCTCTGGTGTATGCCTTCATTGCAACGTCTACACCCTCCATAGTGGTGTCAACGCCGTCTGCATATATAGCGCACTTAGCGATAGCGGTGTAAACTGCATCTTCTCTTTCAAGACCGGTAAGCTTCTCAGCTTCCACAAGCTCGTTTACAAGGCCGATAAATACGATACCGTTAGACTCAAGCGCGCCGATCATAAGACGGTACTCGTCATAGATCTCAGCAGCCTTAACGATCTCGTCGTTTTCAAGGTTGATTGCGTAGTAGTAAGCAGTTGCTTCTTCGAACAGGGGCTTGAGCTCCTTGTAGTCAACAACGCTCTGCATGTGCTTGACGATGCTCAAGAACTTTGCGGTGTTGCTTGCAAGAACGTCCTCATACTCCTCGATCTGAATAGCAAGCTCTTCGTTACAAACGTAGATTGCGATCTCAAGCTGTCTGAGCTCTTCTATCTCGTCTGCAACAGTCTTTGCTACTTCCTCAGTGAGATAGGGGTTAACGATGAACTTGCTCTCGCCGTTTTCATCTATTTCAAGATATATAGCAAGGTTGTTGGTGCCGTTCTGGTTAACGTAAGAGATAAGACCTGTGGTGATACCTGCCTTATCAATATACGTATTGGTTGCACGGTACTTATCAAGCTGAGCCTGGATGTAAGCGATATGCTCCTTCTGCAGGCGCTCGTAGAAGTAACCGTCAAGCTGGCGGAACTCTGCAACAGCCGCGTCAACACCCTCGATGCTTGCATCGTAAAGGCCGGGGTTAACGATATCGCGGATAACGTTTGTGTAAGATGCGATGAACTCGTAGTTCGCGCTCCAGAACTCCTTGGTGGACTCATATCCCTCAAGAGAGGTAATGAAGTTGTAGCACTCAAGAACCTTCTTGGAGTTCTCGTACATTTCACGAACGAGAATGATCTGTTCGATACTGTCGTAGTACTCGAAGATAGTCATCTCTTCGCCGGGTTCACAATCTTTATTTATAGTTTCTTCAAAGGCAACAATGTAGGGGTCTGTAGCAACAGCTGCAATATTTGCGGGGTCGGTGTACTTAGCAAGCTCGTAGATAGCCTTAACAGCCTCGTATCTCTTAAGCATGGAGGCGCTGGTGGTTGCTCTTGCGAACTGCTTCATTGCATCAACGAATGCGATCGCGTTCTCGATCTTGATCATACCCTTCTTAACTTCCTGAACGTAAGCCATCTGGGTCTGATATCCACCTTCGGTGGTATCACCTCTGTCGATAAGCTCGCTGTTAACCTTAACGAATTCCTCTATCTTAGCGATAGCCTTGTTGATGTCTTCGAAGGTTTCGGAGGTAATATCGATCGCGAGAAGCTCGTTAACGTAACCCTTAAGGAGCTCTATGTTCTCCGCCATAGCAGGCTCCTTGATCTCCTTAATGTAATCGCAGGCATTGAACATATCAATGTAGCCCTGGTATCTTTCGTGATCAGCGCTTCCTGCAGGAGCATTATTGAGATAATCTTCCTTGTAGGTGGTAAGGAGGTTCTCTGCCTTCTTGTAAGCGATGTTACGGAAAAGGGAGCTGTTTTTGGTGTCGTTCATGTAGTCAACGTAGTACTCGAACTGATCATCGTAGTCCATAACAAGGAACTTATCGAAGATACGGGGCTGAGTGCCCTGGTAGAATTCGAAGTTGTCCATACGAACTTCCATGTTTGTAGTACTAACGCTCATACGAAGACCGTTGGTCTTCCAAACTGCGTTGTACGCGATGTCGAACATGTACTCATAGTTAACGTAAACCTTACCGATTCTGGAAACGGGATCGAACGTGAAGGTAAGGTGGAACCAGGACTCTCTTTCGATAACGCCACTGATAGAGCCGTAGGACTCAAGCGGAACACCTGTCTGGTTCTTTACAGCAGAGATGGTGATAGGACCGCTTCTGGTGCTGTCGCCTGCGATCTTGAAGAGCGCCTGGATCTTAGAACCTGCGTTGGAGGGCTCACGCGAGTCAAACGCAAAGCTATGGAAGTCACTGCTGAGCCACATATCCAGCTCAAATACAAGACCGGTGGACATACCCTTATCCTCGAACTGAGGCTCGATGTAAAGGTGGCTTGCGGAAGGACCGCCGTAAACGAGCGCCTGATAGCCGTTGCCGTCTTTTTCCTTACCGAGCTCGGTGTAGTGAGAATCGGTGGAGTTATATACGGTCCAAAGGCTGTTTCTGTCGTTATAAGCCTTCTGCTCAGCAGGAGTAAGAGCATTGTACTCCTCGATAGTAAGATTACCGTCGAAGTCCTTAACGGTGTGGTAGGTGGTGTAGTCGTAAGAGTCGAAGTTAGCCTGCTTATCAAGCTCTATTCTCTTAGCCTCGAGCATCTCGTCGCCCCACTTAACAAGCTCGTTAACTCTTGTCTTCATGTTGGGAGTTTCAACGTCACCGGAAGTGATATTTACCTGTTCGATAAAGGACTTAAGGTGGTTGATCTTATTAAGCTTCTTGGTCTGGCCGTACTCAACAGTCTCATCGAAGGAAACGATCTCTTCGTAAAGAGCCTGAGCAATGTCGTACGCAGCCTTGCTGCAGTTTGTAAGAAGCTCTCTGTTCTGTGCTGCAGGAAGGGGATCAGCTTCAAGATGCTTGTAAAGCTCGATCATCTGGCTTCTTGCAGTCTGGGTATCAGCGGTAGCCTTGATGCTATCCAACCAAGAAGCAACGTAGGTTGCATTGTAGGTAGGCTTAGCAGCAACAAGCTGATTCCATTCATCTGTTACAACGGTGGGAACGCACGTTTCAAGGTGCACCATAAGTGTGTCGTAAGCAGTCTTTTTTGCTGTGATTGACGTACTATTGTTAATCTCATTGATAAGTGAGTTAGCAATAGTGATGGTGGCGCCGTCTATCTGTGCGATAATCTCATCGTAGCCCTCTGATGCAGGGTCAACGGGAGTTTCCTTGAGATAGTTGTAAACCGCCGCGAGCTTAGTCGACTTACCGGAAGCGGTGCTGTCGCGCTCTACCTTCTTGTACTCGTTCTGCAGGCCGGCTACTGTGCCCGTATACTGATCTGCAGCGGCGGCAACGATACCGACGGAGCAAGCAACGAGCAAGAGTATTGCAACTGCAACGAGAATTCGTCTGAGGTTTTTCATTGTGTTCTCCTTTGAAAATTTCTCCTAAATAATATTTAAGTGAAAACATTATAACATTTACGCCTGTCTATTTCAACAAAAATATATACTTTTGTTAATTTTGACAATAATTTTCTCGTTTTTATACAAATCTTTTTTATATAAAAAGGGCGAAAAAGAGGTCGCTTTTCCCTCTTTTTCGCCAAAATCCGTTTTTGCAGGTTTATGTACGGATTATACACAATATTTCGGGGCTTGTAAACCCCAAATGAAGAAATTTATTTCCTCCAATATTTTCTATCGAGAGAACGGTACATGATCGCCTCTGCGATATGGTCTGCGCTTACCCTCTCTTCACCGTCAAGGTCGGCTATGGTTCTTGCAACCCTGAGAACCCTGTCGTGTCCTCTTGCAGAGAGGCCGAGCGAATCGAATGCATCACGCATAAGCTTGTCTGCCTCGGCATCAAGCTCACAGTACTTGCGTATCATATCGGGCGTCATCTTGGCATTGGGAAGGCGACGGGGGTCGTTTGCCTTCTCAAGTCTTTCAAGGGAGAACCTGCGCGCCGCGTTTACCCTCTCTCTTATCTTTTCGGAGGGCTCGCCGGCCGCCGCCTTTCCCGAGATCTCTCCGTAGGAGACGGATGGCAGCTCTATCTCGATATCGATTCTGTCAAGAAGCGGGCCGGAAACTCTGTCAAGATACTTTCTTATCGACTCGGGAGTGCAGGTGCACTGCCTTTTTGTGTCGCCGAAGTATCCGCACTTACAGGGGTTCATAGCGCAAACGAGCATAAAGGACGAAGGAAACGTCAGCTTAGCTCTTGCACGGGTTACGGTAACAACGCCGTCCTCAAGGGGCTGGCGGAGTGATTCGGTTGCGACCTTTGAGAACTCGGGAAGCTCATCAAGGAACAAAACACCGTTGTGGGCAATAGATATCTCACCGGGACGGGGTGTTGCACCGCCGCCAACAAGACCGATAGGGCTCACTGTGTGGTGAGGGGAACGGAAGGGGCGAGCAGTTACAAGATTGCCCTTCAGGATTCCGGTTACGGAATGCACCTTGGTTGTAACGAGCGCCTCCTCGAAGGTCATGGTGGGAAGTATTGTCGGAAGCCTCTTTGCAAGCATTGATTTACCTGCACCGGGAGGGCCTATCATAAGCACGTTATGTCCGCCGGCAGCGGCGATCTCAAGAGCTCTTTTTGCCTTGAGCTGCCCGCGAACGTCAGAAAAGTCAATTCCGGCAAAACAATCCACGAAATCCAGACCCGTGTCGCTTTTTTCGACCGCCGGAATGAGTTTTTTGCCATTGAGATGCGCCACCATCTCGCTAAGAGAGGACACTCCGTAAACCGTAATTCCATCCACCACAGCGGCCTCGGGAGCGTTCTTTACGGGAACGAATATTTCTTTCCTTCCGCTATCTCTTGCAGCCATCGTCATAGGAAGGATTCCGCCTACGCCGCGCACCTCACCCGAGAGAGAAAGCTCACCGATAAAGCACTTATCCGAAAGATCTAAAGACATGGGAACGATGCCGTCCGACTGCAGAATAGCAACGATTATCGCAAGGTCAAATGCACTTCCCTCTTTCTTCACGTCAGCAGGCGCGAGGTTTATCATTATATCAAGCGCAGGGAACTTAAAGCCCGAGTTTTCGCAGGCAGACTGCACTCTGTTTTTAGCTTCCTTAACAGCGGCATCGGGAAGACCGACCAGATCAAACCTCGGCACTCTGTTCCAGGAAGAGCATTCAACAGTTACCTCGTATCCGTCTATTCCGAGAACGCCCGAGGTGTAAATTTTAGAAAGCATAATATAAGCTCCTCTCCGAATATTACTCACGTTTGATTCAATTATACAATAATTGTTTTATAAGTTCAATACCTTTGTTGACTTTTGTTTTCTTTAGCGATATAATATAGTTGTAACAAACCAAAAACAGCTTTTCAACAAATGAAAGGATAAAAATATGAAGATCATAAAGAACGTTAATCTCTACGGCAAAGTAGTTGATATTGCAACAGAGGGCGGCATTATAACCGAGATAGGAAAAATAGACGGCGAGGGCGTTGACTTTGGCGGCGCGAGGATCTTCCCCGGCCTTGTAGACGTGCACAGCCACGGCTGTATCGGAAACGACTCCACTGCAGACGACGCACTTGAGGCGATGGCAGACTGGGAGCTTTCCCAGGGCGTTACCACCTGGTATCCCACCACAATGACGATGAGCCGCGAGGATCTTATCGAGGCAACTGCGAGAAATATCGATTTCGGCCACGGCGCGAACATCCCCGGCTTCCATATGGAGGGTCCCTTCATCAATCTCAAATACAGAGGCGCGCAGAATCCCGAGTACATCGTTGCACCGAGTATGGATTTCTTCAACGCTTGCAAGAATATAAAGAGAGTCACCCTCGCACCCGAGGCAGAGGGCGCGATCGAGTTTATCAAGGAGTGCCCCGCGCAGGTTTCCATCGGCCCCACCGATGCTGACTACGACACCTGCATCAAGGCGATCGAGGCGGGCG
>JAZLCY010000059.1:0-37076 GCA_045614485.1 Eubacteriales bacterium | reverse complement strand
CTTATCAGCATTATCGGGAGCATACTCGCAAGAGTAACAGATCCACCCATAGGCATCTCGAAAAGCTTTGCGTAGCTTAACGCAAAAGCCAGAGCAAGCATTATCGCACATTCGGCGATAACCTTGACCGGTTTGTTTCTCATAAAGAAACCTCCTATAAAAAATATACCGCACAGAATACAATCCGTGCGGTATGATTTATATAGTGGTTCAAATCTTCCTACGCCGGTATTATCCGTATCAGGTTAAAGGGTTCGACACTTGTCATCTCAGCCGTGGCACGCACAGCACCCCCGATTCATATTCTGTTGTGGTTGATTAGATTGTAGCACTGTTTTTGTGCGTTGTCAATAGGTTTTTTGAAAATGCCGCCTATATTTCGCAAATGATAAGCAGTGCGCCGTCCTTAACACCTACAGTAGCGCCGCCACCTACGAACTCGTTTGATACTCCGATCGGGAATTCGCAATTCATCTTTGCGCCTTCCACGTTGTACTTTGCACCTTTAATGCTAACACCTGTGGCATCTGAGCCAAACGGGAAAACGGAAAAGTATTTTCCTGCGTTGCCGGTTATGGTTATCTCTTCGTTTTTGATAAGATAAGTTGCACCCGTGTCGCAAATAAGAGATGCGCGGTGCCCTCTGTTTCTTATGTACAAAAGTAAAGAATAGTTTGCAAAAGTATGATCAAATCTTCCACCAAGACCGCCGTAGATAACGAAATCGGTATATCCGCGCCCAGCTCCCTCGAGGTAGGCGAGGTGCATATCCGTTTCGTCCTTCATTTTCGGGTGGCGTATGGTCTCAACGTCGGCGTGCGTCGCCTCTATCGAGTCAAGGTCGCCGATAAGAAGGTCGCATCTTATCCCGGATTTTTTCAGGGTGTCATAGCCGCCGTCCGCCGCAATAACGAGATCGCTCTCATCAGGGCAGGGCAGGCGTGTGCATTTTGCCGCACCGATAATATAACAGGTATTCATATCGTTATCTTTCCGAGAGATCAAGCATTTCGTCAATAGCACGCATGATGCCAAGCTTGCCGTATTCGTATGTGAGGCCGCCCTGCATAAATGCAGTGAAGGGCTCGCAAAGGGGTCCGTCGCATGAAAGCTCGTTTGTAGCGCCTGTAACGAAAGTGCCTGCAGCCATTATCTCGGGGTGAGGGTAGCCGGGCATATCGCCGGGCTCGGGAATGCAGTAGGATTCAACGGGTGAGCCCATCTGAATACCCTTACAGAACTTTATAAGCTTTTCTGCAGAGTGCAGGTTGAGTGTCTGAACTATATCCGTTCTTTTTTCGTCATACTTGGGGCAAACGTCGCTGTATCCTGCAAGCTCAAGCATTCTTGCCGCAAAAACCATAGATTTAAGGGTGGATCCAACGGCTGCGGGCGCCATAAACAAGCCCTTGTAAAAGCTTGCGAGCTGGTTGAAGTTAGCGCCGAGCGATTTTCCAACGCAGGGAGCGCTGAAGCGCTCTGCAATATCCTCGATGCATTCGCGTGTACCAACGCAGTAAGCGCCGCTAACGGCAAAGCCTGCGCCCAGGTTCTTCATCATTGAGCCAACAAAAACGTCTGTTCCAACCTCGGTGGGCTCTTTGCCCTCGGTAAATTCGCCATAGCAGTTGACAACCATAACGATCGTTTCGGGGCAGGCGTCCTTAACAGCCTTGATTGCCGCCTCGATCTTGTCTATGGTAAGGCTCTTTCTTTCAGAGTAGCCGCGGCTTCTCTGTATAGCCGCAACCTTAATGTCGCCGCGTGATACGCGCTCCTTTATAGCCTCAAGGTCAAAATCGTTGTCAATGAGGTCGATCTGTTCGTATTTAACGCCGTATTTCATAAGAGAGTTACGGCTGTCGCCGGAAATTCCTATAACAGTCTGCAACGTGTCATAGGGCTTGCCGGTTATGTAAAGCAGGGTGTCGTTCGGCTTGAGAAGTCCGCCAAGGGCAACTGCAAGCGCGTGTGTGCCGGACATAAGCTGGGGTCTTACAAGTGCATCCTCAGCTCCGAATATCTTTGCGTAGATCTCTTCAAGCTTATCTCTGCCGGAGTCGGTGTAGCCGTAGCCGGTAATTTCGATAAAATCTGCAGTGGAAACTCTGCATTCCTGGAATGCGTTCAGCACCTTTGCAGAGCAAAAAAGTGTGTTCTCGTCAATCCTTTTGAAAACCTCGCGGCAGTCCTCTTCGGCCTGCTTGGCAAGATTTGCGGTGTAGTCGCTAACGTTGTATCCGTAATACATAAATTCTTCCTTATAGTGTTTAATATTAGATTCTTTCGAGAAGCGCGGGGATCTCGTCCAGCTTATAAACGGTGTAGTCAGGCCTGATATTTTCCTGCGCATCGTAATTGTGGGGATTAAACCATATTGTCGTTATTCCTGCGTTGATACCGCCGAGGATATCGGAGGAGAGGCTGTCGCCTATAATAACCGTTTCTTCTTTCTTGAAGTTTTCTATCTTCTCGAATGCCAGCCTGAAAAATTCGGGATGCGGCTTGTCGTATCCAAGCCTCTGTGAGATAAAAAGCTCTTTGAAATAATGGCCTATCTCAGCGCTTGCGATCCTTCTTGTCTGCACGATATCCGTGCCGTTGGATGCAAGATAAAGATCGTATTTTGCATAAAGTGTGTCAAGCAGTGCTTCCGCACCGTCAAGGAAATAATGGCCTGTGCCAAGCTCCCATTCGTAGATCCTCTGCGCCTCGTAGCAGTCGCCTGCAACGTTTATCGTGTTGAAAAGCTCGGTAAATCTGCCGTGGAGCACCTCGTGCCTTGTAAGCTTTCCTGCCTCGAGCAGCTTCCAGTGGCGGCGGTTGATCTCGCTGTAAAGCGAAAGGATCTCGTCCGTCGGCTCGATGCCGATCTTTCTGAGGGTTGTGGAAAGTGCGATTTTTTCAGCTTTATGAAAATCAAGTATGGTGTCGTCAAGGTCTAAAAGAATATTCTTTATCATTTTAAAATCATCCTCACATTACGATTTCGTAAAGGGAGAGCAATTCCTCCTCGATCTCATTTTTTCTTTTATCTATTTCTGCCGCGCGCACGTAGTCGCTTGCCGCTTCGCCAAAAAGCTCCTCGTCAAGCCTTGCGATCTCGGCTTCAAGCTCGGCTATTTTTGCCGTAGCTCGCTCGATCTTGCGCTCGTTCTTGCGCTTCTCGGCATTCTGCTGCTTTTTCTGCTCGTAGTCTGCCTTTGCATCGGTCGTTTTCTTCTCCGTAGTGCTTAAGGTAGTACCCATGCGCCTTTTTTCGCGCTGTTCAAGATACTCGGCAAATGCATCGTCATCTTCATTAAGAAGATAATCCATCATTCCGTTCTCTCTTTCGGGAGAAAGCTCGATGATTCTCGTTGCGATCTTGTTGATAAAGTATCTGTCGTGCGAAACCGCCACAACGGTGCCGTCAAATGCCGCAAGTGCCGCCTCAAGTGCATCGCAGGATCCGATATCCAGGTGGTTTGTCGGCTCGTCCATTATCAAGAGGTTAACCGGCTTAAGCATGAGCTTTGCAAGTGTAAGTCTTGCTCGTTCTCCGCCCGAAAGCGTGGATATTGGCTTGTCCACGTCATCGCCGCAGAACCGGAAGAGCGCAAGGGCGGAGCGAAGCTCAAGATTAGTCTTTTCGGGATATTCGTCGTGCATCTCCTCAAACACTGTTTTGTTCATTGAGAGTCCGCGGTTTTCCTGATCGTAGTATCCTATCTTAATATTGTAGCCAAGCGTAATTCTTCCCTCGGTGGGGCAAAGCCTTGAGTTTATCAGCTTCATAAGGGTGGATTTGCCGCATCCGTTAGGGCCAAGCACCATAACTCTTTCGTTCTTGCGAACTAAGAAGGAGAGGTTCTTGATAAGCTCGCGTTCGCCGTATCCGAATGAAACGCCCTTCAGCTCGAGAACGTCGCCTGTGCTCTCTGCGAGCGAATTGAATTTTATCCTTATATCCTTGGGCGCTTTAGGAGCAAGCTCGATCTTTTCCATTCTTTCAAGCTGTTTTTCCTTGGAGCGAATGGTAACGAAGTTGTGCTCTCGGTTGCATCTGCGCTGGAACTCGATATTTGCTCTTATCCTTGCAATTTCCTTTTGCTGCTCTTTGTATCTTTTTTCGATAGAGGCAGCCTCGGCTTCCTGCTGTTCCTTGGTTGCGGTGTAGTTGCCGTGGAAGAGCCGCGCCGCGCCGTATTGGATCTGCAGGGTCTTGTTGGTAGTTTTGTCAAGGAAATATCTGTCGTGCGAAATAACGATTACGGTCTTTTTGTAGTTTGCAATAAAGCCTTCAAGCCAGGCAAGTGCATCAATATCCAGGTGGTTTGTCGGCTCGTCCAGCATCAGAATGTCCGGCTCGGTTGCAAGCAAGCGCGCGAGCGCAAGACGGGTGTACTGACCGCCGGAAAGGGTATCGATGCGTCTTTCTATCGTTTCTTCTTCAAATCCAAGGCGCAAAAGAAGTCCTTTGCATCTTGACCTGAATTCAAGACCGCCGCAGTTTTCATACTGCCTGTTCTTCTCAAGCAAAAGCTCGGAAAGGCGCATGGTCTCATCACTGTTTCTGTCTGCGAGAGATGAAAGCGCATCTTCAATCGCGCGGATCTGCTCTTCAAGCTTTATCACGTTTTCAAACGCGGTGTACATATATTCAAGGCAAGTCATATTTTTCGGCAGGGAGCTGAGGTCGGGATTTTGCTCAAGCATTCCCACCGTTTTACCCTTTTGGATATATACTCCGCCCGTATCCGCATCATACGTACCGTTTATGATTCTGAAAAGGGAGGTTTTTCCCGCACCGTTAACGCCGATAACTCCGATTCTGTCGCCTTCGTTGACGGAAAAAGATATATCCTTAAGTATAACGTCTGTTCCGAAAGAGAGCGAAACGTCTGAAAGTGAAAGTGCGATCATCTTAATAACCTCCTTTTTTAGCATAAATATATAATAAAAATATACATCTTATATATAATAGCACATTTTGAAAAATAAATCAACAGTATGAATAAAAACTGCATAATGCATAATTATTCACGGTATACATTGCATAAACAATGAATATATTCACCCAGGGAGGTCTTGCGCGCGCCCGAAGATTTAAGAGTTTTCAATGATGTAATGTAAAAAATAAACAAATATTTTAAATAAATGGAAGAGGCGAATGTGAGTGGAAAATAATTCATAGCGAGAAAACATTTTCTGCATAAAATTCATTTTTTTTGAATTTTTTTTCAAAAACCTATTGACAAATGAAAAAAAGGAGTGTATAATGTGAACATCTTTAAAAAAACAGCCGTAAAAACGGCACAACGAAAGAAGGAAAATTAAAATGAAAAAGATTATTTCAGCTATACTCGTGCTTGTAATGGCACTTGGCGTATGCCTTGCATTCGCATCCTGCGGCGGCGATAGCACTGAAGCAGGCGATCCCACTCCCGCACCCAACCCTGTTGTTAATAAGAACATCGGTGTACAGTCCGGCACTACCGGTCAGTATTTTGTAGACGGTGATGAGGATTGGGGCTTCGACGGTATCGAGGGCTTCACCGCAAAGGCTTACACCACTGCAGGTCTTGCTGTTACCGACCTTAAGAACGGTAACATTGATTACGTTATCGTTGACCAGCAGCCCGCATGGGCACTCTCTGCTTCCGTAGCAGGTATCAAGGTTATTGATATTGCTCTTACCGAGGAAGAGTATGCTTTTGGTGTTGATAAGAATCAGCCCGAGCTTAAGGCAAGCATCGATACTATCATCGCTGATATGAAGACAAGCGGCAAGCTTGCAGAGATCGTTAACCAGTATGCAAGCGGCGAGGGCATCGTTCCGATCACCTCTGCTGTATATGATGAGAGCAAGGAACAGCTTGTTGTAGCAACCAACGCAGAATTCGCTCCCTTTGAGTACAAGATCGGCGATCAGTATGCAGGTATCGATATGACAATCGCTAAGTACATTGCTGACACTCTTGGTATGGAGCTTGTTATTAAGGATATGGACTTTGATTCTGTAGTTACCTCCGTTGGTAGCAACGGTATTGACATCGCTATGGCAGCTCTTACCGTTAACGAGAAGCGTAAGGAATCTGTTAACTTTACCGAGTCCTATTACGATGCAGCACAGGTTGTAGTAGTTCTTGCAGGTAATTCTGACTTTGATGAGTGCGAAACCGCTGAGGACGTTCTTGCAGTATTTGCATCAAAGAATAGCTAATCCTTAAAGCAGCATATAAGTGAGGCTAACCGATTTCGGCAGGCCTCGCTTTTTGCCGTATTGGCATACAGACGTAATTTGAAATTTGGAGTTTTTAATGAAGTTTAAAAGGATAATTTTATTCTCCCTTGCTTTGCTCGTGCTTCTTTCGTCGGTGTTGATGTTCACGTCCTGCGGTAAAAAAGAAGCCGTAGGCTGTCAGGATTCATTCATTGATGAAAACCACGACGGTGTTTGCGATAAATGCAAATATATGCATCATCCCTGTACTTTCTATGGGGAAGAGCATGATCTTGCATCGGGCAAATGTAAGGTTTGTAAATATAACGCAAAGGAATGTATATGGCACGAGGACTATCTGCACGATGATAATCTTTGTGATAAGTGCGGTGCATACTGCACAAAATTGGATGAATTCGTAGGAAGAATTAAGCTTTTTGGTGATCATTTCTTTGCAAAGAGCGGATACAAGGAAACAATAAGCGGACTTTTGGTAACCATTGAAATCGCGGTGTTTGGTCTTCTTATCGGTATTGTCGTCGGTACGGTTATCGCTATATTCAAGGTCGTTCCGAAAACGAAGAAGATATTGAAGGTCATCTCGGCTGTATGCGATGCATACGTTGGTCTTTTCCGTGGCACGCCGATGGTTGTTCAGCTTCTTATAGGATATTTCGTTATCCTGCCGCTTTTGGATGTTCAGCTTGGAATTAATCCGCAGCTTCTTGCACCGCTTTCTAGGGTGCTACCTGCCGGGATATTCGGTCAGATACTCAAGCTTACCTCGCACGACGTTATGGTTGCAATACTGATATTCGGTCTTAATAGCGGCGCTTACGTATCCGAGATAATGAGAGCCGGAATCAACTCAATAGATAAGGGACAGCTCGAAGCAGGACGTGCGGTAGGATTGCCTTACGGCGTTGCTATGCTTAAAATAGTTATTCCGCAGTCAATAAAGAACATTCTTCCCACACTTGGCAACGAATTTATCGTTCTTGTTAAGGAAACGTCAATAGTAAGCTTTATTACTGTTGTGGATCTTACTAAAGCACTTAAAGCTATAGGTGATTCAACGTATGAGTTCTTGGTTCCTTACGTTGTGCTCGCTCTTATCTACCTTGTACTTGTTGTGCTGATCACTATCGGCATTAAGCAGATAGAAAGGAGGCTCAAGCGCGATGAACGATAATATTATGGATAATATTACAAATAAAAATATCGTGGAAGAAACCGTTGCTTTTCCCGAATCCGAGACTGCGGCGGCATTTGAGATAGAGCCTGAGGCTGCTGTTGATGACGTTATAATCTCCGTAAGAAATATGAAGAAGTCCTTTGGCCAGCTTCACGTTCTTAAGGATATAAGCATTGATATCAAAAACGGAGAGAAGATCACGATCATCGGCCCTTCCGGCTGCGGTAAGTCCACCTTCCTTCGCTGTCTTAACTGTATGGAAGATCCGACAGGCGGATCTATATTCTTCCAGGGCGTTGATATTGCAGACGTAAGAGTTAATATTAACACCCACCGCGAAAAGATAGGAATGGTTTTCCAGCAGTTCAATCTTTTCAATAATAAGTCTGTTGTTCAGAACATTATGCTCGCGCCCGTTTACGTTGGGCTTCGTAATTTAAGAAGGACAAAGTGGAAAAACTTCCTTATCAAGCTTTCCAATCTTTTTAGAAATAAGGATAAAAAGAAGGAGCTTATTCCTATAACCGAAACCAAGTCGGCAATTAAGGCAGCAGCATATGACAATGCGATGAGGCTTCTTGAGCGCATCGGTCTTAGCGAAAAGGAAAATGCATATCCTTCCACCCTCTCCGGCGGTCAGAAGCAGCGTATAGCAATAGCGCGCGCTCTTGCTATGAACCCTAAGGTTATGCTCTTTGACGAGCCTACCTCAGCGCTCGACCCCGAAATGGTAGGCGAGGTTCTCTCTCTTATGAAAAACCTTGCAGACGAGGGTATGACGATGGTTATCGTAACCCACGAGATAGGCTTTGCACGTGAGGTTTCGGACAGGGTTATCTTTATGGACGAGGGCTATATCAAGGAAGAGGGCACACCTGATGAGATCTTCAAGAATCCTCAGGACGAGCGCCTTAAGGATTTCCTCTCGAAAGTGCTTTAATAAGCACCCGTGTAATAAAAACATCTGCCTTTTGGCAAAAATAGGCGAGGATACCGGCTTTTCGGTATCCTCGCTTCGTATATAGAACAAGACCGGAATCCGAGGGATTGCGGTCTTGTTGTTTTATAATCAAACCTTCGCTTTGATCATTTCGTTGATTCTTTCGCGAACTGCGAGCAGCTGGTCTGCACTCTTGGCGCAAACGTCAAATTTGATCTCTTTACCAAAGGTTTCCTCGATTGCCGCCACTACCTCGCCGTGCGAGTAAAGGGTTTCGCAAAGCTGCATTGCTCTCATATCCTGAAGTGCTTCGTAGAACACTTTGATTCGGCAGGATTCAAGGCAGGTTCCCTTAGGCCCGGGGTAAACGGAGAAGGGGTCGCCGGCCTGGAATGAGTACTCAGATGCCTGCTCAATATAGGGGTTGATGGGAGAATCGGAATACTGGTTGTTGTAGAAGTTGTAGCCCCACTGCAAGAAGCCCTTGATGTTATACTTGAACATCTGCATACCGATAGAGCGGTTTCTCCAAGCGGGCATGGAGTGGAAACGGTTGGAAACGTTATTCCACTGGCTAACGCAGTAGTAGGTCCAAAGTCCCTCGATGTTTGCATCGATAAAGTCGTGCACGTGGTTGGATGCGGGAATGGGGTGATCTACCACGCCTGTCTTGTAGAATTCAAGGTTAGAGAGTGCGTCCATAATGATGTAGTCAGCGAGAAGATCCTGGATGTTGTTCTTTGCCTCTCTGTATTTCTCAAGGTGCTCAAGGCTCGGCTCGTCTGAGATGTGATACATGCATCTGTTATCGTTGCCATTCTTCTTCATGTGCGCGATAAACTCGGTGAGGAAGGTGCGAAGGAAGGTCTTGTACTCTTCGCCAACAGAGTCGGTGTCCCAACCGAATATTTTCTTGTACTCGCCGTCAACGGTCGCCATGATCTTAGGTGCGTGTGCCACACCCCACTGTGTGTAAAGGTGGGAGATCTCGAAATATTTCACTCCAACTCTGTCGCACATTGCAACCCATCTGTCAAGCTTGTCAAAATCAAAGGAGTATTTTCCGTCATTAACTGTAACGCCAATAAGCTGCGTGGTTTCTCTTTCGCCGCCAACAGCGGTATCGAGCGGAGGAGTAAAAACAGGGGTGAGAAGGGTGTTTATACCGTTCTTAACTGCCACCCGTGCAAAGTTTTCCACTGCAGCCCAGTGCTTTTCGCTCCAAACGTCAACGTCGTAGTACTGCGCAATGCAGTCGGAGTGGAACCACTGTGTGAAGTAAAGAGTCTGCTCGGGCAGGCATGCGTTTATGATCTCGATAGTAACTGTGTTCTCACTCTTGCCAAAGTCCTCGGCATCAAGCGCTATTGTAAGTGCGTATTCACCGCTCTCAATATCCTTGGGGATCTCTATTTCCACCCAAGCGGAGAAAAGGCAGGTGGATGCAAGAGAAAGAGATCCGTTATAATGCAAAGGCTCGATAACGTCGGGGAAAAGGCCGGGCTTTGTTCTGAGAACGTTGTCGTCGTATCCGCCCATAAATACGGGGAAGGTAACGGGAATCTGCCTAACGTTCGCAACGGTAACGTAGTCGGCAAGCTTGCCGCTTATCTGGGGCTTGCATCTTCTCGGCCAGGTAAGGCGCGGGCCGATGCCGTCAGTGTTGTCATACGTATAAACAAACTGCAGGCTGACTCTTTCTCCCTTAAGGCAGGAAAGCTTTTTGAGTTCGGGGTAATTTTCGATAACTTCGTCAGCAAAAACTTTTTCAATAGATGAGGTGAATCTTGTCTTAAGCATCAATAAGATCTCCTTGTGTTGTGTTAATATTGTTCTGAGCGCAGTATTTCAAGCGCTCTTTCAAATTCTTTTGGAAGAGGGCATTCAAACTCCACCTTTTCCTTTGTTGTGGGGTGGATAAACGAGAGCTTCTTTGCGTGCAGTGCCTGCCCTGTAAAAAGGGAGGGGTGCTGCTTTTCAAATCTCGTCTTTGTGCCGGCGTAAACTTCGTCGCCAAGCAGTGCGTGGCCTGTATGTGCCATATGCACTCTTATCTGGTGAGTTCTGCCTGTTTCAAGATGTAATTTAAGATAGGTTATGTCAGAATATCTTTCCATAACCTCATAGTGTGTAACGGCTCTTTTGGCATTTGCTGTGGCAGAGGTTAACACTGCCATTTTCTTTCTGTCAACAGGATGCCTTCCGATAGGTGCGTCAACCGTGCCGCCATCGTTCTTGAACCCACCGCGCACGAGCGCGTGATACTCTCGTGTAACGCCGTGATACTCAAGCTGTTCGCACAGGGAGGTGTGCGCCACGTCGTTTTTTGCAACAACTATAAGCCCGGTCGTGTCCTTGTCGATCCTATGCACGATTCCGGGGCGCATAACTCCGCCAATGCCGGAAAGTGTGTCCTTGCAGTGATAAAGAAGCGCGTTTACAAGCGTGCCGGTATAGTTTCCGGGTGCGGGGTGCACAACCATGCCTTTCGGCTTGTTTATAACGATAATATCACTGTCCTCGTAAACGATATCCAAAGGAATATTCTCTGCAACTGCATCGTATTCCTCGGTTTCCTGCGGTGCGATCTCTATAACGTCGCCGGGTTTTACCGCGTATTTTTTTGACACGGGTGCACCGTTAACGGTAATATCGCCGCTTTCTATCAGTTTTGCCGCGCCGCTGCGTGACATTTCTGTTGCCTCGGCAATATATGCATCAAGTCTTTTGCCGCAAGAGTTCTCAGCTACGGTAATATCCGTCATTATCCTTCTCCTTGCGCGTTGTCCTCGCCCTGAGTTTTTTCTTCGCTTCCATCGTCCCTCTTCTGTCTTGTTTCCTTAACGATATCAAGTAAGAGTGAGAATATAAGCATGCCTGCACCTATGCAAACAAAGCAGTCTGCAACGTTGAAAACAGGGAAGGTTGCCCAGTTTTCAAAAACAAACAGATCCTCTATGGACGTGGGGTAGCGAACGAAACAGGTGTTGATAAAATCCACAACCTCGCCGGTAGTTGTTCTGTCGATCATATTTCCGATACCGCCGGAGATGATCGTTGCCATTGAAATGCCGGTAAGAAGGCTCTCGGAGTGGCCTAGGTAGATGTAAAGGGACATTCCGATTATCGCAATAACGGATGCAGTCATAAACACCCAAGGATGTTCGTCAAACATTCCCCAGGCCGCACCGTCGTTTGTAAGATAGGTAAAGTGGAAAATGTTCTTGATGATCACCACTTCCTCAATGGGCTTGAGGTGGTTCACCGCAATTAATTTTGTTATCTGGTCGAGAACGATACCTATAACTATGATCAGCGAAAAAAGTATATAGGCGATCGGTCGCTGTTTTTTTGCAATTTTCATTCTTTTTCCTCTTCTCAGAAAATAAAGGTGGGTGGGAGTGGAAGACTCCAGTCCCACCCCGTGTGCCTTAATCGTGAACGTCTATTCCGTTAGGCGTTACTATGTAGGTGTTGGGTGCTATGCTTCTTATTTCACCCTCAAGGGTGTAGGTAACTCCGTTGAGGAAGTCAAGCATTCTTATGCAAACGGGCTTGTCAAGCAGCTCTGCGTTAAGCACAACTGTGCAGCCCTCAAGCAGATAGTCTGCAATCGTGCTGACCTCGTCAAATGTTGCAGGGCGCACTACCTTAAGCTCGATATTGCTTCCGCCTGCTCCTTCGATAGAGCCCTTCTTTGCGGTTGTGGGAGTGGGAATAATAGGCTCTTCCTTCGGCTTTTCCTCGGCTACCTTGGGTTGCTCAACTGCCTCGTTGAATTCCTTGAATTCCACCTCGTCATCCTGGCGGTTCTTCTTTTCTCTCAATTTTTCTGCCCAGCGTTCAAACATACCGTAGCCTCCTCATTTAATAAATAGTCTTCTGCCAACTCGCACAAGGGTAGAACCCTCTTCTATTGCAACACGGTAGCTGTCAGACATTCCCATTGAAAGTATGGGATCCTCGCCAAAGCCGTATTTTTCATTAAGCTCGTCAAACAGTTTTTTCGTCAATCTGAAGTATGGTCTTATATCCTCTGCGTCATCACAAACAGGGCCCATCGTCATAAGTCCCTTTATGGTAACGTTTTTAAGCTCTGAAATCTCAACAAGCAGCTTCTCTGCATCCTCGGGGAAGATTCCGCTCTTGTTTTCTTCCTTTGCGCTGTTGATCTCAAGCAGTATCGGCATAACTGTTCCGCGCGCCTCGGCAAGCCTGTCTATATCCTTGGCAAGCTTCAGTGAGTCAACCGAGTGAATAAGAGATGCGCTGTCGATAACCGTCTTTACCTTGTTTCTCTGCAACGTTCCGATCTGGTGGAATTTCGGCGAAAGTCCGTTTGCCAAAAGCAACTCGCACCGCCTCTTCAACTCCTGCGGTCTGTTCTCTCCGATATCGGTAGCGCCCGCTTCCGCAAGGGCGATAAGCTCCTCGTCCGTACCGCTTTTCGTAACGCAAACAAGGGTGGGGGTGGGCCTGTTCTGAGATGCGGCAATGCACCTTAGCTCCTCACGCAAGGCAAGATAATTGTTCTTTATATAATCAAAGCCACTCATACCGTCGCCTCCCATTTTTATCTATCAATATCCATTATATCAAAGGGGAGGGGTAAATTCAAGTGGAAAAGCATAGATTTTAAAATATTTTTTACGTCATAACGTGTTGACTTTATGCGCGCAAAATGTTAAAATAAAATGTAAAATTATATGCACGGGCGCGCCATCGCGCACCTGTACACAGATGAGGTACGTTTTATGCACGAAAAAATAACCGGAGCGCAGCTGCCGAGCGTTGCCGCGCTTTCATATCTTGGCGATGCCTGCCACTCTCTTTACGTCAGGCGGATGCTTGTTGCCCGCGGTATCACAAAGGCAAGCGAACTTAATAAGCAGGCGCTGCTGTACGTAACGGCAGAGGCACAGGCCAGGATGTATTCAAAGATAGAAGAGGTCTTGCTTGATGACGAGCGCGAGGTCTTTCGCCGTGCATCGAACTCCACTCACCTTAACCGACCCAAGCACGCAAGCGTTGGTGAATACAGGATCGCCACAGGGCTTGAGGCTGTTATCGGCATGCTCTATTGGATCGGCGACACCGAGCGCCTTGAGATGCTTTTTGAATTGGCGCACAAGGAATAAAACACGAAAATAAAAGAAAAGGAAATATAGAAAATGATTCAGAAGATTAAAGGCACAATGGATATACTCCCCAATCAAACCCCTCTTTTCAGATATATCGAGGGCATTATGAGGGAGGAGGCTGAAAAGTACGGCTACGGCGAGATAAGAACTCCCACCTTTGAGAACACCGAGCTTTTTGTTCGCGGTGTTGGTGATACCACCGACGTTGTACAGAAGGAGATGTACACCTTCCGTGATAGGGAAGAGGATAGATCCATATCTCTGCGCCCCGAGGGAACTGCATCTGTTGCCAGAGCTATTATTGAGAACGGCAAGTACTCGGATCCCATGCCACTTAAGTATTACTACATAATCTCCTGCTTCCGCCACGAGAAGCCTCAGGCAGGTAGAAGCCGTGAGTTCTTCCAGTTTGGAACAGAGATGTTCGGCTCAGAGTCGCCCGCGGCAGATGCAACTGCAATAGCTCTTGCGGCATCTGTATTCAAGAGGCTTGGGCTTAAGAACGTTAAGCTCCATCTCAACTCTATCGGATGTAAGGAGTGCCGTCCCACCTACCGCCAGGCACTTGTTGATTACTATCAGGCAAAGCGCGATACCATCTGCGATACCTGTAAGTCAAGGCTTGAGAAGAACCCCCTTCGCCTTCTTGACTGTAAGAATCCCGATTGCGCGGCGCTTGCAAAGGCGGCACCCAAAACCATAGAGCATCTTTGCCCCACCTGCTCCGAGAAGTTCGAGATGCTTAAGGCGGCGCTTGATGCTATGAAGATCGAATACGTTGTTGACTCCTCTATCGTAAGAGGTCTTGACTATTACACCGGCGCGGTATTTGAGTTTATTGCCGAGGGTATTGGCGCACAGTCCACTGTTTGCGGCGGCGGTCGTTATGACGGTCTTGTGGAATCTCTTGGCGGCCCTGCGCTTTCGGGTATCGGCTTTGGTATGGGTCTTACCCGCGTTATCCTTGCGCTCCAGGAAGCAGGCCTTGATAATATAGAGGCAAAGAAGCCCTCTGTTTACATCGCGGCTCTTGGAGAAAAGGCAATGATCAAGGCTCTTGAGATCACCGAAAGGCTCAGATCGGGCGGACTTTTTGCAGAGTGCGATATAGTTGGCAGAAGCCTTAAGTCGCAGATGAAGTATGCAAACAAAATAGGCGCGGCATACACCCTTATCATCGGTGATTCCGAGATCGAGGCAGGCCGTGCACAGCTCAGAAATATGGAGAACGGAGAACAGGCTGAGGTAGAGCTTGATTCGTTTACACTTTAATAAGGAAAGATTTGAACATGAGGGACAGGCTGGATTTTTTACCGGTAAATATGAATGACCTTAAGGCAAGGGGATACTCGGAGGTAGACTTCGTGTACGTAACGGGCGATGCATACGTTGATCACCCGTCCTTTGGCGCGTCAATAATCACGAGAGTGCTTGAAGCGGAGGGCTTCAGAGTGGCTATTCTTGCGCAGCCCGATTATAAGAGCTGTGAGGACTTTAAGCGCTTTGGCAAGCCGAGGCTCGGCTTCCTCGTTTCATCGGGTAATATCGACTCGATGGTTGCGCATTATACCGTTTCAAAAAAGCGCCGTTCCTATGATTACTATAGCCCCGGCGGAAAAATGGGCAATCGCCCCGACCGTGCGGTCATAGTTTACTGTAACAGGATCAGAGAGGCGTATGGCGACGTGCCGATCATCATCGGCGGTCTTGAGGCATCCCTTCGTCGTTTTGCGCATTACGACTATTGGGATGACAGGGTAAGGCGCTCTGTTCTTGTTGATAGCCGTGCCGACATTCTTACGTACGGTATGGGCGAGAACATCATCAGGCGCATTGCAAAGCTTCTTGATAAGGGTGTGCCTATCAAGAAGATAAGAGACGTGCGCGGTTGCGTTTATCTTGCAAAGGCAGGAGAAAAAATATTCTTCGACTCGGTTGAGGTTGGCGATTACGACACCTTGAAGACCGACAAGGAAGCATATGCGCGCGCCTTTGCCACACAGTACAAAAATACCGACTCTGTGCGCGGTAAGGCTATCGTTGAGTATTACGGCGATAAGATGCTTGTGCAGAATCCCCCTATGCCTCCGCTCGAGAGGGAGGAGCTTGACTTCGTTTATTCGCTTCCGTATGCAAGGGATTATCACCCCGATTATGAGAAGGAGGGCGGCGTGCCTGCTATCACGGAGGTTAAGTTCTCTATAACGCATAACCGCGGTTGCTTCGGTGCTTGTAATTTCTGCGCTATCGCGTTCCACCAGGGCAGAGAGGTTCGCTCTCGCAGTGAGGCAAGTGTTATAAAAGAGGCTGAGATCATTGCTTCGATGCCCGATTTCAAGGGTTATATCAATGACGTTGGCGGCCCTACCGCAAACTTCAGATACCCCTCTTGCGATAAGCAGAAGGAAAACGGAGTTTGCCCCGGCAGGAAGTGCCTTGCACCCAAGCCCTGTAAGAATCTGAAGGTCGATCACACCGAGTATATGCATATGCTCTCCGAGATCGAAAAGGTAAAGGGTGTTAAAAAGGTGTTTGTTCGTTCGGGCATCAGATTCGACTATATTATGGCAGACGAGGATGACTCCTTCTTCCGTCGCCTTGTAACAAATCACGTTTCGGGTCAGCTTAAGGTTGCGCCCGAGCATTGCTCAAATAATGCCCTTCGTATGATGGGCAAGCCGTCTATCGAGGTGTTTGAGGGCTTTAAGAGTAAGTACTTCTCCCTTTGTAAAGAGGCGGGCCTTGAGCAGTATCTCGTTCCGTATCTTATGTCCAGCCACCCCGGTGCAACCATGAAGGATGCGGTCGAGATGGCTATCTGGCTCAAAAAATGGGGATATTCGCCCGAGCAGGTGCAGGATTTCTATCCCACCCCCGGCACTATCTCTACGGTTATGTATTACACCGGTATTGATCCTATGACAGGCAAGAGTGTGTACGTTACCACCGATTACCACGAAAAACAGCTTCAGCGCGCGCTTTTGCAGTTCTCCCGCCCGGAGAATGCTAATCTTGTAAGAGAGGCGCTTAAGGTTGCCGGCAGAGAGGATCTTATCGGCAACGGCCCGGATGCGCTCGTGCGCCATGCATTCGCGCAGGGCAGACCTACCGAGGTCAAAAAGGATAAGAAGACCGGCAAGATACAAAAGCGCGGTCAACCCACGCAAAAAGGCTCGAAACGCACCCAAAATAACGAGTGGCGCGGCAAGTCTGATGGCAAAATTGGTAAAATGACTACAAAAGGCACAAAAACCAATTTAAAAAATCGTAAAAATACACGAAAACATAAATAATCCACCCCGAATACGAACATTGTCGTAAATTTTACGAAACAAAAAGCGTTAAAAAACGGGGCAGAAAGCGTAAATGCCAAAACAAGAATAAAATGGCAAAAACGCGGCAAAAAACGGCAAACAACGGAAAAGGAAAGAATTTGTGTTTTTCCACCCTTTGCGGCAGTAAAATCGACAAATTGTGGAAAACTTGTGGGTGTTTTAATTTGAATCCCGATTTTTCTGCACTTTCTCCACTTTTTCGACAAAAAGTTTTCCACAATCCTAACATTTTCAAATGTGGAAAAGCACAAATGTCAATTTTTGGATTTTTCGTTTTTTGAAAGATTTCTCTGCCGCGAAATGTTCGTTAAAAATTCGTCACACAACTTTAAGTCATTGGCAGTTGAATATATGCGTAGTAATTTTTACGAACGCAGTGCCGTGTGATACAAAAAAAGAGAGAAACGTTAAATGAATCAGCTTGAACAAAGATATTTGAAGGCAAAAAGGGCGCTTTTTGATAAGCTTCTCGGCGCTCGCCTTAACAGTGAGCAGTGCCGCGCGGTTTTTACGGCAAAAGGCCCGGTTCTCGTGCTTGCGGGTGCGGGTAGTGGAAAAACCACGGTGCTTGTAAACAGAATAGCTCATATAATCAAATACGGTGATGCTTATTTCTCAGAGAAGATATATGATGACGTTAACGAGGGCACCGTTGCAGCACTCGAGGGCGCTATCGATATGGACGTTGAGGAGCTGTCATACCTCCTTCCCGAATTCGCACAAGAGCCTTGCGCTCCCTGGCAGATGCTTGCCATCACCTTCACCAACAAGGCGGCAAACGAGATAAAGGAAAGGCTTTTAAAGACCTTTGAGGACGAGAGTGTTGCAAGCTCTATATGGGCAGGCACGTTCCACTCTATATGCCTCAGGATACTGCGCAAGTATGCGGACAGGCTCGGATACCGCGAGGGATTCTCGATCTATGATGCTGACGATACTAAGAGACTTATCTCCGTATGTATGAAGGAGCTTGGCATAGACGAAAAAAGGCTCAGTCCCAAGGCGGCGGCAAACGTTATAAGTGCCGCTAAGGATAAGCTTGAAGGACCCACAGAGCTTGAGCTCACCCGTGACGTGCGCTCAAGGGACGTATCGAGAATATACGAGCTTTATCAGAAAAAGCTTATGGAGTATAATGCCGTTGACTTTGACGACATTATTATGAAAACTGTTGAGCTTCTTAACAATGAGGAAGACGTGCGCGAATACTATCAGAACAAGTTCAAATACGTGCTGGTAGACGAGTATCAGGATACAAACTACGCGCAGTTCGTTCTCACAAAGCTCCTTTCGGATAAATACAGAAATATAATGGTCGTTGGAGATGATGACCAAAGTATATATAAATTCCGCGGTGCAACAATAGAGAATATTCTTAATTTTGACAAGACCTATCCGGATGCTACGGTGATCAAACTTGAGCAGAACTACCGTTCCACAGAAACCATTCTTGATGCCGCGAACGCGATCATCAAGAATAATGATCAAAGGCATCAAAAGGCGCTTTGGTCGGCTAAGGGCAGGGGAGAAAGAATTATTGTTCACGAGGTGGAAGAGGCAAGCAACGAGGGGCGTTATATCATAGACAGAATAACGGCAGGAGTAAAAAACGAGGGCAGGAAGTACTCGGATTATGCGGTGCTTTACCGTGTAAACGAGCTTGCCCGCTCACTCGAAACCACGTTCACGAAGAGCGCCATTCCATATAAGATCCTCGGTTCTATGCGATTCTATGACCGCAAGGAAATCAGGGATATGCTTGCATACCTCTTTGTTATCAATGCTTCTGAGGATGCATTGAGGCTAAAGAGAATAATTAACGAGCCTAAAAGAAAGATCGGCGATGCCACTGTTAAAGCGGCTGAGGAAATTGCCGCAATGACCGGGCTTTCGCTCTATCAGGTATGCCGTAGGGCAGGCGAGTTTGAGGCACTTTCCAAGAGTGCAGACCGCCTTATAGCATTTACCGAGCTTATTGAGAGCATCAAGAGTCGCTTCACCAAGCCTTCCGATATAATGGAAGCGGTGTTTGTTGAAACCGGCTATCGCGCAATGCTCGAGGCAGAAGGATTTGAGGGCGAGGGCAGAATTGCCGCTATCAACGAGTTTAAATCCGCTGCTCAGGAATATGAATCAAAGTGTGATGAGGAAGGCTCTGAGCCTAACCTTGTTGACTTCCTTGAGGATATATCTCTCGTTTCTGACGTTGATAAGTATGACGAGGAGGCGGATGCTGTCGTTCTTATGACTATCCACGCCGCAAAGGGTCTTGAGTTCCCGGTTGTATTTATCGCCGGTACAGAGGACGGAATCTTCCCCTCTCAGCAGAATATGGGTGAGAGCGATGAGATGAGCGAGGAGCGCCGTCTTATGTACGTTGCAATAACGAGAGCTAAAGAAATGCTTTACGTTACCCACTCCAAGAGCCGCACTATGTACGGTCGAACCGGCTATAATATGCTCTCCGTGTTTATCAGGGAGGAGCTTCCGAAAAACCTTGCTACCTTTGAGAACGCAAGGAGGAGTGAATATAGCAGGGGATCGTCCTACGGCACGTCAAATAACCGCGCATTCTACGGCAATTCCGGTGCTCGCGATTCTCAGCCTTATTCATATAGCAGGCGCTCGAGCGAGGTAAACCGTGCTATCGACTTCGGCGTCAAGCCCACTGCACAGAAGGCGCGCGGTGCCGAAAACTTCGGTATAGAAAAGATTCCTCAGGGCGCGAGGGTCAAGCACGTTCTCTTTGGCGAGGGAACTGTTGTCAGCGCCAAGGATATGGGCGGCGACGTTCTTTACGAAGTAAACTTCGATAACGGACAAACAAAAAGGCTTATGCAAACCTTTGCAAAGCTTGAAAGGATATAATATGATCGGGTGTTGTATATTTGACCTTGACGGTACTCTTTTAAACACTCTTAAAACCATAACCTATTACGTAAACAAAACACTTGCGGACTTTGGCATTGAACCTATCAGCGAGGATGATTGCCGCAGGTTTATCGGCAACGGTGCAAAGCATCTTATCACCTCATCCCTTCAGTCAAAGGGTGTGTTTGATGATGATCTTACAGAAAGGGTTCTGTTGGCGTATAATATCGCTTATAACAAAAACACCTCCTACCTTACGGCAGAGTATAGCGGTATCACGGATATGCTCAGATCTCTTGCTCACCGCGGTATAAAGCTCGGTGTTCTCTCAAATAAGCCGGATCAAACCACAGCTCTTGCCGTATCCGAGTTCTTTCCGGATATATTTGATGCAGTGCACGGCGGCAGGGAGGGGATCAGGCTCAAGCCTCACCCCGACAGCCTTCTTGCAATGATTTCCGAGATGGGATTTTCGCCCGATAACGTTGCTTATATCGGCGATACCGCTGTTGACGTTCAAACTGCAAGGGCGGCAAACGTTGCGCTTACGGTCGGTGTTTCGTGGGGCTTCCGTGATAGAAGCGATCTTCAGGGAGCAAGCGTAATTGTAGACACCGCAAACGAACTTTTAAGGATAATAGAAAATGCTTAAAAAAATAATAACTGCAATTCTGATCGTTGCAGCAGCGCTTTCGATCACGTCATGCGGTGGGGAGAAAAGCTTTACCTTTGCCGATCTCACCCTGACGTTTGATAAAGGCTTTTACGAAGAAGAGAGCGAGGACTACGACCTCCTTGTTACAAACGGAGAGGCAACCGCCGCCTTAACGCGCCTTTCGTTCGTGGATGCAATGAGCCAGAATATTTCGGGTGCTATGTCGGCTGATGAGTTTGCAAAATACCTTCTTTCAAAGAAGGGGCAGAGTGCAGACGTGTTTTTGCGTAAGGATTATGCCTATTGCACCTATTATGAATCTACGTCAAACGGTGAGCTATACTGTATGGCAACCGTCTATCGAACCGCGTATGCCTACGTTGTTGTGCTTTACGCAACGGCATCGGCGCGCGAGTCGGAATACCGTGAGAAATTTTTTGAATATGCAGACAGCGCCGTGATGTCGCTCGAAGCAAATTAAACTGTTCAGAGGTAAAAGATATGAAGCGCAAATTTTTAGCAATATTTATCGCGTTGTTATCCGTTGTACTTTTGCTTGCAGCCTGCGGTGCAGGTTCAACGGTGGAAGAGAGCGGAGTACGAGTAAGAGTTTCTCCCAAGTCCGGATTCACTATAAACAGTGAAAATCCTCAGTACGTTCAGCCCGGAAGTGACGTAACCTTTGATATTGAAATTAAAAGCGGCTACGGATTCGTCAGCACAAACGTTGGTGAATACGATCAGTTAACAGGCAAGCTTACTGTCAAAAACGTAACGCGCGATACCGCGGTAGACTTTAACGTTACCGCTCTTAAATTCGATACAGAGGGCGAATACAGCTATGAATTTTATGGCGCACAGGCCGATACGTCGGATTTTGAGAACGGCACTTACAAGGCAGGCATTCTTGTAAAGGTCAGCGCGAAGGATCAGGCAGGCGTGTTCGCAGGCTGGTCGTTTGGCAACAGTGCTGAAAACGGCGGCAAGGTTGTATCGAAGGATAGAAACTTCAGCTTCTATATCAGCCCTGAATACGCAGACAACGGCAAAATAAAGATTTATGCCAATTATACCGAAGCTAACGTATTTTACTACGACGTAAACGGCGGTACAATAGACGTAACCACTTATAATATGCAGGCAAACGACTATTACGAGGCAACCGCCGTGAGCACCTCGCAAATAGAGATAAATATGCTTGAAAAATACTTCAGCTTTGCTGAGTGTGCCTCTACCTTCTTTGATGACGGCACTTTCACTCGCACAGGCTACGTTCTTAAGGAATATAACACCAAGCCTGACGGAAGCGGCGAGGGATTCAGCCTTGGATCCAAGTTCTACACCGGCTCATCAGATACCGTTGCCGTGCTTTACTGCATCTGGGAAAAGTGTGAGGATGCATCCTTGTTCACCGTTGAGTCAATAGATCTTGCCCGCCCATCAAATATTCATGCATCTGTTGCCTGGAACGGTAAGGGTGTTATAATAACCGGATATTCGGGCAATGCAGATAAGCTTGTTATTCCCGAGTACATACACGGTCAGAGGGTTGTTGCTATAGCAAGCGGTGCATTCCGCAATAAAACCTTTGAAACACTTATTTTGCCAAAAACACTTCTTTTGGTAGAGAATGATGCATTCATTTGCTGTTCATCTCTTGATACTCTCTATTTCCCCAACGGAATCTATCAGATGTACAACGAGGCATTTGATGCTGAAACCTACAAGAATTTCAAGCACCTTATAGTTAATGCTGTTATCGCTCCTACCAACACCAAGTCCACCGACGGTGGCTTTGCCGTTAAGCTTTGCAAGTTCTTTGCAACACAGGATGAAAAGCAGGTAATTATTATTTCCGGTTCATCAAGCTATCAGGGAATCGCCAGCGAGTATATGGAGGCGCTTCTTGACGGGGAATACACCGTTATTAACTTTGGTACAACGCGTCCGCGTCCCGGCCTTGTATACCTTGAGGCGCTTTCTCACTTTACAGATGAGAACGATATCTTCGTGTACGCGCCCGAAAACAGCGCGTATATGTTCGGTGAAAGCTATCTCAGCTCCAACTTCATCTATGACCTTGAGGGAATGAACAACCTCTTCAGATACTTCGATATCTCTAATTACGAGAATTATTTCTCTGCATTTACAGACCTTAACCAGACCCGCGCTTACGTTAAAGCACCTCTTCGCTATGAGGATATTGCTATAAACGGATATACCTCGTCGGGCTCTCCCGTTACCACTGATGATAACGGCGATTATCAGCATCCCAAGAGGCAGGATTACGTAGGTGCTGTTAAGTACGTTGATACCTACTTTATCACCTATAACAACAGGGTCAAGTCTATCAAGGATATATCCTGGAACGATGAGGCGGGCCAGGTTGCAAATAAGGACTGGACCGACCCCAACAACGAAACATGGTCATCGATCGATAGGCCCGAGCTTGTTGCTATGATGAATCTTATCATCGGCAGAGCGCAGGAAAGCGGAGCAAAGGTTTACTTCGGCTTTGCACCTGCAGATGCTGATAAGCTTATAGATGAGGCAAAGAACCTTGAGTGGCTTCTTGCATATGATCAGCTTATTATAGACCTTTATGATTTTGACGGAATCCTCGGCAGCTGCACAGATTATATCTATAATCATCAGTACGCTTACGACTGTGCATTCCACGTTAACGACTACGGTAGAACCTACCGTACCTATCAGCTTTACACCGATATATGCGCAGTTCTTGGCATTGAGGATGTAAACGGAATCTACTCGAAGGGCACTTCCTTTGACGGTTGCCTGTTTGAGATCGGCTCGGACGGTACTCCTATCTACAAGGTAGATTATCTTACCGCTCAGTAAATAAAAGCTAATTTTTAGGGAGGGGCAGTATGCCACTGAATTTTATTATAGCCGCAATCGTTACCGGCATGTTTATAGCTATGTCGCACGTTTTTGCCGTGTTTTCCGGTTGGAGGGGCGTGGTAGGTGTTGCAACAGGAATAGTTTTGCATCTTGCCCTTGTCCTGATCCTACTCTTTGGCGGTGCATCGCTTGAGATATTGGCTCTTGCTATGATGTTAAGCTTGCTTGCATATACGGCTCTTTCCTTTGTGAAATACAAGCTTAAGGATGAGAAGGAAGGGGGCGAGATGGAATGACGTTTAATTCAATTCCGTTCCTCATTTTCTACCCGATAGTTCTTCTTTTGTATTTTGTATTACCTAAGAAGATCAGGTGGGTAATGCTTCTCGGGGCAAGCTATTTCTTCTATGCCTTTTATTCGCCGGAGCTTCTCTTCCTTATTATTGGAACAACTCTTGTTTCCTGGCTGTGTGCGAAGCTCATTGAGAAAACGCAAAAGCGGGGTGTACGTGTTCTTGCGCTTCTTATCACTCTTCTGATATCGCTTGGCACGTTATTCTTCTATAAGTATTTTGACTTCCTTTCAAAGAGTTTGTTTGATGGGCTTGCGCTCTTCGGATATAAGGGCGAGCCGGTTCTTTTAAACCTCGTTTTGCCCGTCGGAATCTCCTTCTACACGTTCCAAACTCTTTCTTACGTTATTGACGTTTATAGGGGTAACGTTAAAACCGAAAAGAACTTCTTCTTTTACGCGCTTTTCGTTTCCTTCTTTCCCCAGCTTGTTGCCGGCCCGATCGAGCGCCCCGGCAACCTTATCCCTCAGCTGAAGGCTGATAATAAGTGGGATAAGGAAAATGCCATCAAGGGAGTAAAGCAGATGCTCCTCGGCTTTTTCAAGAAGGTGTGCGTTGCCGACCTTGTTGCCGGCTCTGTAAACTCGATCTATAATCAACCCGGCGAGGCAACCTCGCTTGGTATCGTTATAGCAACGCTGCTCTTCGCGGTGCAGATCTATTGCGATTTCTCCGGCTACACCGATATCGCAACCGGATGCGCACGTATTATGGGCATCAGGCTTATGAAAAACTTTGACCATCCTTACAGGGCAAAAACCATTAAGGAATTCTGGTCAAGATGGCATATTTCTCTTTCCGGCTGGTTCAAGGATTATCTTTACATACCCCTTGGCGGTAGCAGGAAGGGTAAATGCCGCCACCTTCTGAACCTGTTTATCGTATTTATGGTATCAGGTATATGGCACGGTGCGGAGTGGACGTTTATCATCTGGGGTGTGCTTCACGCAGTGTATCAGATATTCGGCACTCTCACTATCGCTCCGAGAAACAAGCTTTTGTCCCTTGTTAAACTTTCGGAAAAGAACTTTATCGTATCAGCTATCCGCCGTATCAACACGTTTATTCTCGTTTGTGTTGCCTGGCTTGCTTTCAGGGCAAACAACGTTGGCGAAATGTTCACCTTGATAAAGCGCCTTTTCACCTTCACAAAGGGTGGCTTTGCGATAACGATGGACACTATGGGGCTCAATCTCATATCTGTTCTCACGATAGTATCTTCTATCGCCGTTATGCTTATGCTCGATAACCTTATCGCATATAGTGGCAAGGACGGTTCAGCCGCTGTTGTAAAATCGGGCGCCGCGTTCTATTTTGTATGGGTTATCGCTGTAATATGGCTTCTTATTGCATCGCGTGATGCAGCGAGCAGCTTTATATACTTTGCTTTTTAAGGAGGGGACGGTATGAAAAAGTTAAACAAAGCTTTCAGGATTTTATCCACCTCCATAGTAGCTCTTATAGCACTGTTTTCAATTCTTCTAACCGTTATGCTCGGCCCGATTGCCGCGATCTCGATCCCCTCTCAGAATGATAAGAGGTTTGAAAACGCGGTAACTGAAAAGATGGCAAGGCTTAAAAGCCTTCATGAGTCCGGTCAAAGCAAGGTTGTAATCATAGGCGGATCTTCTACCGCCTTTGGATTTAACAGCGCGCTTATCGAGAAGTATCTCGGTATGCCGGTTGTAAATCTTGGCACATATGCCATTCTTGGCACAAAGCTTATGCTCGATCTCGCAAGGGATTATATTGGAGAGGGGGATATTGTTATCATTTCCCCGGAAATAGAGGAGCAAACGCTTTCGCTTTATTTCTCCTCTTCCGCAACTCTCAGGGCGATAGACGGTGATTTTTCTCTCATTCTTGATATCCCCGCAAAGCATTGGATCAATCTTTGGGGTGCAAGCTGGAATTTCGCCCTTGAAAAGCGCCAGTACATTAAAAACGGCACAACTCCCGATCCGGTAGGAGTCTATAACGCGGATAACTTTAACGAATATGGCGATATTGAATATGCCCGCCCCCGAAACAGTATGTCCTGGTATTATGATCCCGAGAACAATGCAATCAAGCTTGATGAAAGCATTGTTTCCGAGGATTTTATCGAGTATCTTAATGACTACTATAAAAAGATCACGCGCCGTGGTGCTAATGTGTATTTCTACTATTGCCCAATGAATATTCTTTCTGTTGAGGCAACCGGAACCTATGACAACAGGTTGAACTTTCAGAATTATCTCAAGGAGCAGCTCGACGTTCCGATTCTTGGAGATATTGAGGAGCATATAATGAATCCAAAATATTTCTATGACACAAACTTTCATTTAACCGATGCCGGTGCGCAGATGAACACCATCTTGTTGCTTGAGAACATCTTCCGAGAAATCCCGGAGCATGAAAAGACTATAGGGGAAGAAACACCGCCTGTTCCGGAGCTTCCGCCTATAATTCCTGAGTTTGATGGCAATGATGAGAATGCGAAATATTTCACTTATGAGCAATATCAAAACGGCTTCTATATAATAACCGGCGTTAAGGATGAATATAAGCATCTTAAAGAGCTGACAATTCCGCTCGGATACAACGGTTATAAGGTCAGCACGATTGGTGTCGGCGCGTTTGAAGGCTCGTCGGTAGAAAAGCTGATCATTCCCGAAAACACAAATCTTGTGGATATCAAGGACGGCGCATTTAACGGCGCAAGCCACCTTTCCGACTTGTATATCTATATTTACGAGCCGGCAGATCTGCCGCCCCCTGCAAACTTTAAGGGCACGGCATCCGATTTTACTATCCATAGTGTTCCCGAGTTTAAGGACGGATATTATTGGGGTCCATTGTTCAATGCCGGTCTGAATTGGGAACAATTAGAATATTAAAGGAAACGATATGAAAAAGATATTATCATTAATTCTTGTAATAACCACGCTTGCGCTTCTGCTTTGCTCGGTTGGTTGCAAGCAGGATAAGGAAGGCTACGAATCCTACTATAATCACGGCTTGCATTACGATCTCCCCACCGAGTATGCTCCCTTGCACGTTTCATATGCAGAGTTTGTATATTATAACGGCGAGGCATATTTCTACTTCGATTATATGTCGGAGGAAAAGCTTATTGAGGCATATCTGCCCCCGGATATTTCGATACAAACGTATGCGGCAAACTTTGCAATGCTTAACGGTATTACAACGCCTGTTGTTTATGATAAACAGAACGACACCGCTCTTCTCGAGTACGTTTATGAGTACACAGAGGATGATGAGGTGCAGCTTCCTCCCGAGTTCTATTATCATTACATCATTCGTGGCTCGGTTTACATCTACATTGTAACTATGTCTTGTCCTGCCGATAAGGCAGACGTTTATAAGCCGATATTTAATGAGTGGATTGAGGGTATCCACGCGGATTGAGTTCGTCGGCTTAGATATTCAGGCATAAGCGAAAAGGGTGCGGATGCACCCTTTTCTATTTTCGTATCCTCGCTTGGCGTAGGTAACTACGCGGTCGCTCGTCAGCCAAAAATTTCTGCACCGAATCTCGTCGTCGATGGGAGCTTGTGCCATAATGAATCCCGTTGTCGAGGCGAGTTTGAGCATCAAGATATCGTCACGATCACCATTAGAAAGAGTTCGCAGAAAAATATGTTTTGGATACACGATATAAGGGCAACAAAAAAAGAGCAAGGTCTTTCTTCCAGTGGGGATGTGAATCCGCAACAGGAGTATAATAAGACTCTTGCTCTCGGGGGAATTGTATCACAGAAATCCGAATCTGTCAATAGCAAATTTACAGATAATGAAGCAAAGTACTCCGATAGAGGCTCCAACGGAAATACCCTCTCCAAAACTCAGCAGGGGTTCTTCAAGGATAGTAAGGTAAGGGATGCTGATGATATTCAGGCATAAGAAAAAGGGTGCGTTTGCACCCTTTTTTCTTTTTGTTTACTCGTAAAGGTCAACCTCGATGTTGAGTTTGCCTTTTTTACTTGTTGTTTCATAGCTCAGGTAGATAAATCTACCAAGGCCGCGAACACTAATTTTTTCATTCTTTTTGGGAATGTACGAGTTGTTTTCTATAAGTCTTCCGTTGGCAAAAACAAGCCCTCTTTTGAAGTACAGAAGCGATTCTTCGCGCGAGATAGAGAACACCTTTGCCACAACCGCATCAAGTCGCTCGCCCACAGCCATAACTTTAACCCGCCTTGTTGAATAAAGGGGAGCATCGGGCAAAAAGTCGCACGGGGTGGATGTAACGTCGGTATTTCTCACTTTTTTGAGCTCGCCGCATATAAAATCCGCGATTTCATTCTTTGCAAAAAGATAGCCAACGTTATCCTTTATAACTATATCGCCAAGTGTTGCGCGTTCAATACCGAGATTCATCAGCGCGCCAAGAAAATCACGGTGAGATAGCTTGTCTGCAAACTTCTGTGATTTCGGTGCTATTTTGATCGTTGTGATAGGGAAGGGCTCGCTATAGCCAAGCTCTTCCTCATCGCCAAATCGGATCATCACTCGCTCCACGCCTTCAGCACCGCCAAAGGCTGTATATTTAACCGGCCCGGCTTCGCGCACCGCATCGAAAAGCAGCGACTGCTCATTAAGCCCTAAAAAGTCGCTGAATATAAAGTATCCGTGTGAGGCGGATCGGGTGATAAGTTCCTTGAACCTCTTTTTTATAAGCTCGCTCTCGTCCATATTAAATGGTCATGATGTCAACGGGGTAGGCGATCTTAAGCTGGTTGATCTTGCTCTCGTATGCGGAGTGTCTTTTCTCGTTGAGAAGGGTGTTGTAAAGCTCGTCGTGAATAGTCTCAAGCGCCATAACGGTCTCGGGATTCTTCTTGTTAAGCTTGATAAGGTGGTAGCCAAACTGTGTCTTAACAGGGGCTGCGCTGATCTCACCCTCCCTCATCTCGAATACAGCGGTGTCAAATTCGGGCACCATCTGTCCTCTGCCAAAATCACCAAGGCTTCCGCCGTTTGCTTTGGAGGGGCAGGAGGAATTTTCGCGTGCCGCATCCTCAAAGCTGATCTTACCTGCGTTTATATCTGCAAGGATCTCGTTTGCGCGCTCCTCTGTGTCAACGAGGATGTGTGATGCATTAACGCTCTCGGGTGCAACAAACTGCGCCTTGTTCTCTTCGTAGTACTTCTCAAGGTCTGCCTCGGAAACGTTGATCGCGCTGATAGCCTTCTCAACTGCGTAGTTAACGAGAAGCTCTTCCTTAAGTGCGGCAAGCTGTGCTCTGAATGCTGCTTCAGCCTCATAAAGATTTCTCTGTGCATCAAGGAGCAAGAGCTTGCTGTTGATAAGCTGCTCAAGCACTCTCTTTCTACCCTGGGGATTGTTAAAGGATGCGCCTCTCTGTCCAAGGCCTGCGATGAACTTGTCAACGTCGCCCTCGGTAATAGGCATTCCTGAAACCATTGCTAAAATTTTCTCTGACATATTTATTCTCCTTAAAATTTATTATTAACTTTATTGAATGTATCCTTGCGGATCATTTGTTTCTCAGTCCTTTGGGATAGTGGTTTTTAGCTCTCCCTGCCGAAACCTTAACTCCGCCGATCGCCGCACCCATAAAGGTTATAACTGCATATCCGTTTTGGCAACCCAATGCATCGATCTCCTCACCGTCAAGGTATTTTTTGAGCAGCTCCTCGTTTTCCGAAAGCTCGATTTTTCTCTTGAAAAACCTTCCGTATGCTGAGAAGAACTGGTGAGAGGGAAGGATAAGTCCCTTCTTAACCTCGCCAAGCAAAACGCCGGCTGAGAACACGGAAAACGGCGGTATCGGCACCCCGTGTGAAATTAAAACAACGTTTTCTCCCACTCTTTTTGGGATAACCTTGGGGGAGTTTTCAAGATTTTCGTCCAAAAATGCTCTGATAAGCTTTTCTTCGTCCTTTGTGAGCGGCTTTTCCTGGCCCTTGTAAAGTACGGTGTTTTTTGGTGTACCGCAGCTTCTTCTGAGCACTGCAACAAACTGTCCTTCTCCGTCGCTCACGTGCGGATAAAACCTTCTTGCATTCGTCATATCCATTCCGCCAACGCTTATTCCGCCACGGGTCGAGGTTATAAGCTCTTCGCGGGGCTTCACAAGCTCGTAATCGGAGTGGTTGTTAAGGAACTCATACACTGTGCCCTCGTTTTCTTCAACCGAGTAGGTGCAGGTGGAGTAAACAATGTGTCCGCCATCTTTAACGAGTGTTGCCGCATTCTCGAGTATGCCGCGGCCTCGCTCGGCACAGTTTAGCACTGCCTCCCTGCTCCATTCGTTTATCGCTTCCTCATTCTTGCGGAACATTCCCTCGCCGGAGCAGGGCACGTCTGCTATAACAATATCGAAAAACGAGTCGAACATCTTTCTGAACTCGCGCGTGTCAAGGCTTGTTACGATAGCATTTCTTATTCCAAGCCTTTCTATGTTTCCAACGGTGATCTTTGCCCTTTTTGGCACAAATTCATTTGAAAGTATAAATCCGCTATCACCTATTTTTGCCGCCGCCTGTCCCGATTTTCCTCCGGGGGCTGAGCAAAGGTCAAGAACGTAATCTCCCTCGTTGATCTCTACTGCGCTGAGCGCCGCCATAGCTCCCGGGTCTTGCATGTAAATAACTCCGCCGTGATGCTCGGGCAGTTTTCCAACCGCAATGTCCTCGCCTGTAAGCTGATAGCAATCGTCTGCATAGGGAATGGGCGAAAGCTCAAGCCTCCCTGCCTTAACGTAATCCTCGGGATCTATTTTAAGGGTGTTTATGCGCGCGCCTCTAACGTTCGGCTTATCAAACGTAGCTAAAAACGCATCGTATTCATCACCGAGCAAGCTTTTCATTCTTTCCAAAAAAGCCTCGGGCAACATATAAACACCTCCTATAAAACAAAAATTCGGTATTATTGTAGCACGAAAGCCGAAAAATGTCAATCTCGTAGCCGCACAAAATAAATAAACGCGCGCACACTCGCAAAAATATCTTGATTATCTCGCTCACGTGTGTTAAAATAAAATAATAAAGAGTTCCCAAGGGGCAGATCATGAAAATTACGGAAATTATTAAGGGGGGCGCGCCCTCATTGTCATTTGAGGTCTTTCCGCCCAAAACAACAGATAAATTTGAAAGTGTGCTTGGCGCAACAATGAAGATTGCCGCGCTTTCTCCCTCTTATATGAGTGTAACCTACGGTGCAGGCGGTGGCACGTCAGAGCACACTGCCAACATCGCCTCAAGTCTTCTTGCGGCGGGTGTAACACCTCTTGCGCACCTTTCCTGCATATCATCCACTCGCGCCGAGGTCAAGGAAGGGCTTCTTGATCTTCAGGCAAGGGGGATCGATAACGTGCTCGCTCTTCGCGGTGATATTCCCGAGGGAATGAACGTTGCGAATATGGAGTATAAATATGCCAGCGAGCTTATCGCTGAGATAAAGGAGTTCGGCGGATTCTGTATCGGCGGTGCTTGCTATCCCGAGGGGCATCCGGAAAGCCCCAACGCGCGCGCTGATATCGAGGCGCTCAGGATCAAGGCTATGGCGGGCTGCGATTTCTTCACCACGCAGATGTTTTTTGATAACGATATTATGTATAACTTTATGTACAGGCTTCTTGCCGCAGGTGTAAACGTGCCGGTCATTCCCGGTATCATGCCTGTAACCAATGCCGCGCAGATAAAGCGCATTATCGCTATCTCCGGCAACTGCCTGCCGCAGAAGTTTATCCGTATCGTTGATAGATACGGTGATAACAGTGAGGCTATGATGCAGGCCGGCATTGCTTTTGCAACCGAGCAGATAATCGATCTCTATGCCAACGGCTTTAACGCGGTTCACGTTTATTCTATGAATAAGCCTGCTGTTGCCGAAAAGATAAAGGCAAACCTTTCAAGTATAATCGGCTGAAACACAAGGAGTATCCTATGCTGAGTGCAGAGTACCGCGAGGTAGATAAAAGAAAGATCACGATAGATGATAGGGAGCTTTCTGCAAGGCTTGGTAAGCTTTGCTCTCATAAAGATCCCGAGCTTTCTCATATCGTTGATTCTGTTATAAGGGAGTCTGATCCCAAATATGCGGCAATCGCGTGCCCTGTAACTGTTGATGGCGGCGAGGTGATTCTCGGCTTTGGCAGGGTAAAGAGCTTTGCTCTTGCAAAGTGCCTTTCGGGATACCGCGAGGCATACGTTTTTGCTATCACCCTCGGCATCGGCATCGATAGGCTTGTATCAAGGATTTCAAGAATCTCTCGCGCAGAGGCCTTTATATACGATGCCATAGCATCCGCACTTGCAGAGGCGGTGTGCGACGTTGCCGAGGCAGAGATCGTAGGCGATAGGGAAGCAGGATTTCGCTTTGCCGTCGGGTATGGGGACTTCTCGCTTGATCATCAGGGCAGTGTTCTTAATTACCTTGGCGCGCCCACCTATCTTGGTATCTCCCTTACCGACTCCGGCCTTATGGTTCCTTTCAAAACGATAACCGCCGTAGTGGGAGTAAAATGATCCCTGATAACCAAAATCAAAATTTCGGAGATAATGATATGAGGCTTCCAATACAAGAAGCAATAAATAAAAAGAGAATATATTTTGACGGCGCAACCGGCTCCTACCTTTCATCTCTCGGCTATACCGCCGTGCCTGAGCAGGTTTGTATAACCGATCCCGAGGTTATTCTCGCAATGCACAGGGAATATATAAGATCCGGTGCAGATATAATCAAAACCAACACCTTTGGTGTTAACCCTATAAAATATGATAATTATGCCGAAAGAGTTCGTATTGCCGCCGAGATCGCTATCAAGGCGAAGGAGGGCACCGATGCTTACGTTGCTCTTGATATAGGTCCTCTCGGCAAGCTTCTTTCTCCCCTTGGAGACCTTGATTTTGAGGACGCGGTGTCGGCATTCAAAGCTGTTATAAGTGCGGCAGAGGGGCTTGATATAGACTTGATACTTATCGAAACAATGAACGACTCCTACGAAACCAAGGCGGCTGTGCTTGCCGCAAAGGAGTCTTCCTCTTTGCCGATATTCGTAACCAACGTTTACGGGGCAGACGGAAAGCTTATGACCGGTGCTGACCCTGCCGCTATGGCTTGTATGCTGGAGGGCCTTGGTGTTTCGGCAATCGGTATGAATTGCTCTCTCGGCCCTGAGAAGATGCTTGAGGTACTGCCCCGTTTGGCTGAGCGCACCTCGCTTCCCATTATAGTAAATCCCAACGCAGGCCTTCCTACAGTGAAGGACGGTAAAACTGTATATAATACCGATGCGCGCGAATTCGCCGCGGTTATGAAGGAAATCGCAAAGTATGCCACTATTCTTGGCGGATGCTGTGGCACAACTCCCGAATATATAAAGCAAACAAGGGCGGCAGTGGATAATATCCCGTTCGTCGCACCCATAGAAAAGGGCATAACTGCGGTGTCGTCCTATACCCACGCAGTTACATTCGGTTCAGCGCCCGTAATGATAGGCGAGCGTATCAACCCTACCGGCAAACCCCGTCTTAAAGAGGCGATCAAGTCCGGTGATATGGATTATATCATTTCCGAGGCGATTTTAGAGGATAGTGCAGGAGCTCACGTGCTTGATGTAAACATCGGTGTTCCCGGAGTAGACGAGCCTTCTGTAATGCGCCGTGCTATCAGCGAGATAAGTGCAGTCGTTAACCTGCCGTTGCAGATAGATTCACCGAATACTTTGGCGCTCGGTGCGGCAATGAGGATCTACAACGGCAAGCCTCTTGTAAACAGCGTGAACGGCAAAGAGGAAATAATGAATGCCGTTTTTCCTCTTGTTAAAAAATACGGCGGTGTTGTTATCGCTTTAACGCTTGATGAGGGGGGCATACCCTCTGACAAGGACGGAAGAGTGGCTATCGCCAAAAAGATAATTGCCGAAGCTGAAAAGTGGGGCATAGATAAAAAGGATATAATAGTTGACCCGCTTGCTATGGCGGTTTCGGGTGATAAAAATGCCGCTTTGGTAACGATAGATACCGTTAAGGAGTTAACAGCGCTCGGTATCAAAACCTCTGTCGGCGTATCAAACGTTTCCTTCGGCCTTCCTGAGAGGGATAAGCTAAATGCGGCATATCTTACCACCCTGCTTTCCGCAGGTCTTACAGCTGCAATTGTAAATCCCCATTCCGAGAGAATAAGAGAGGCGTTTTTGAACCACAATGCTCTTTACGGATATGATGAGGGATTTGCAGAATACATCTCAAGATCCGCAAAGACCGAAGCTCCCTCAACCGAAAAGGCTTCTGAAAAGACACTCTTCTTTGCGGTAAGGCAGGGAATAAAAAGGCTTGCCGAGAATATCGCTGAATGTATGTGCAAAACGACAGATGCCATGCAGATAATCAATACTCATATAATTCCCGCCCTTGATGAGATCGGCCGTGAGTTTGACTGCGGCCGTGCATATCTTCCCGAGCTTATTATGAGTGCTGAGGCGGCGGCAGGTGCGTTTGAGGTTATCAAGCGCCATATCCCCACGGTAAAGGGTGAGGGCAGAAGGATCGTTATCGCCACCGTTAAGGGTGATATTCACGATATTGGCAAGAATATAGTTAAAGTAGTGCTTGAAAGCTACGGATATGACGTTATCGACCTCGGTCGAGACGTTGATAAAGAAAAGATACTCACCGCCGCGCGTGACTTTGGAGCTTTGCTTGTCGGTCTCAGTGCGCTTATGACAACCACCGTTCCTGCAATGCAGGAAACCGTAGCGCTTCTTAAGAAGGAGATTCCGGGTATTAAGGTAATGGTTGGCGGTGCGGTGCTTACCGAGGATTATGCAAAAGAGATCGGCGCTGATTATTATGCCAAGGATGCTATGGAGGGCATAAAGGTTGCCGAGCTTGTTTACGGAAGGAAGGTTTAATGGAACAAAGAATAACCGCAAAGAACGGTATCGAGATATACGGATATAAAAATCCGGCGCTCCACGGCTTCTATATATCTCTTTTCGTCAGGGCGGGCAATATGTACGAGGGTGATAGAGAGCGCGGAATAACGCACTTTCTTGAGCATACCCTTGTAAGAAACGTCAATAAGCTGCGCGGCGGCAACCTCTATTCCGAGCTTGATAAGGCGGGAATCGAGTTTGGTGCTTCCACCTATTCGGAAATGGTGCAGTTCACCACCTCCGGCGCGATAGATAAAATAATGCTTGGCGCGGATATAATTGCGGATCTTTTCTCTCCAATAGCTCTCAGCGCCGCTGATGTTGATGCGGAAAGAAAGAGGATAAAGGCAGAGATAAGAGAGGCTGATGAGAAAAATTCGATAGCTATGCTTGCCGCTCAGTCGGTGCACGCGGGCACGTCGCTTGCCTACTCGATTCTCGGAACGAACAGCTCGGTCGATAAGATAAGCAAGACCTGTCTTGAAGAGTACAGAAAAAGGTGCTTTAATAAGGAAAATACGTTTCTTTATCTTACGGGCGCGTTTACAGACGAGGATCTTTCGGCTATCGCGGATAAGATCTCAGATATAGATCTGGCTCGGCCCGATCCTAAAGATATTCACACCAACATAGCACCCGTGCCGCAAAATTTCGGCAAAAGGCAGGGCGGCATAACCGTCAAAAATGCGGATTACACGATCGTTCGCTTCTCCTTTGATATGGATATGGCAAAGATTACGCCGCAGCAGGCGGATATAATATACGATATGCTCCTTTCCGGTTTCTCCTCTCCATTCTTCGTTAAGATGAGCGAGGAGCGAGGTCTTTTCTATGACCTCACCGGATCGATAGAAAGATATAAGAATATCGGTGTTTTCAGCTTCACCTATGAGCTTAAGGAGAAGAATCTTTACGATGCCGTTGGTATGACGGTGGATATTCTGAATAGCTTTAAGGCAACCGAGTACCCTGAGGATGAATGTATGAAGGCGGCATACGTTGATAACGCAGGCCTGCTTTTTGACGATATGCGAGAGATGAATTTCACGTTCGCATATGATAATCACGTTATGGGCGCAGGCTACAGATCTATCAGCGAGCGCAGGTCGGCATATGCCGGCATAACACCTGCCGAAATAAAGGGCGCGGCGCAGGAATTATTCCGCCGTTCTAACCTCACCGTTTCGGTTAAGGGAAATAAAAAGAAGATAAACGTTGATAAGCTTAATTTAATAATTGAAAAGATAGGATAAGGTTATGGATTTTAAGAAAATTGATAGAGATTACAGGGCGATCCCTTTCTGGTCATGGAATGAAAAGCTCGATACCGAAGAAACTCGCCGTCAGGTAAAGGTGATGGACGAGGCAGGTATCGGCGGATACTTTATGCACGCAAGAGGCGGCCTTCTTACCGAGTATATGGGAAAGGAGTGGTTTGATAACGTTAAAGCCGCGTGCGAAGAGGGAAAGGCACGTAATATGCGCTCCTGGGCGTATGATGAAAACGGCTGGCCCTCAGGCTTTGGCGACGGAACCGTTCTTGCGCTCGGTGAGGATTATCATCAAAAGGCGCTCGTGTATAAGAAAACAGAGGAGTTTTGCGGTAAGGCTGAGCGCGTTGTTCTTGAGCGCGGCGGATATACGTATTATTACGAGGTGAACGACCTTTACGTTGACCTTCTCTCGCCCGACGTTACGGACGCGTTTATCAAAAACGTTCACGAAAAATATTATGAGCTTTGCGGCGATGAGATCGAGGGCTTTTTTACAGACGAGCCTCAGCTTCTGCGTATGCCCGGCTTCCCTTGGAGCGTCGTAACACTTCCCGAATTTAAGGCAAGATACGGCTACGATCTCAAAGACTTTATTCCCTCTCTTTTCTTCGAGGACGAAAACACCGCGCGCGTTCGCTTTGATTTCTGGAAAATGACCACAGATCTCTTCTCGAAGAACTTCTTTAAGAAGATATACGATTGGTGTGATGAGCGTGGATATAAGCTCACGGGCCACCTCGTGGCGGAAGAGGTTCTTGAGGATATAATCCCAACCAACGGTGCCGCAATGCCTCATTATGAGTATTTTCATATTCCGGGCATAGATTGGCTTGGCAGAAAGATCGGTAATTGGTTAACTCCCATATCTCTCGGTTCTGCAGCAGCACAGCTTGGTAAAAAGCAGGTGCTTTCCGAAACCTTTGCTCTCACGGGTCATAACGTTTCCCATGCGGAGCTTAAGAGGATATATGAGTGGCAGATGGTGCGCGGCATAAACCTTCTTTGCCCGCATCTTGAGGGATATTCAAACAGGGGTATAAGAAAGCGCGATTATCCTACGGCTATGTATTATCAGCAGCCCTGGTGGGATGATGCGAAAACCTTCTTTGACACTATGGCGCGCATCGGTATGATAATCGGTGAGGGTAGGATATGTGCCGACACCCTTATCATCAACCCTGTAAGCACCGGTTGGTGTATGTATGACGGATTTGTGGAAAACCGCAACAGCGCAAAAAGAATACGTGTTATCAGCGATAAATTCTGTAATGATCTACGCACGCTTGAGGATAAGCACGTGCTTTATCACCTCGGTGATGAAACTCTTATGGAAAG
>JAZLCY010000058.1:0-13040 GCA_045614485.1 Eubacteriales bacterium | reverse complement strand
GCACTGCAAGACTGTAAAAGCCGGTTTTTCACTTCCCGCATGCAAGCCTACCGTTGAAGTTGAGCTTGTTGGCGAAAACACCCAGCACGCAGGTATATGCAATAACGTTGCCAATGCTGTTCTGGGTCTTGAGCCCCTTTATGCTCCTGCTAAGGACGGTATTTGCGGAGTTATGCTTGCAAATGCAATGCTCCTATCCACTTGGCTTGACAAGGAAATTGAGCTACCTTTCGACGATGAACTCTTCTACGAGGAACTCAAGAAGCGCATAGCTACCTCCAAGCCCAGAGAAACCGCTGACGATAATGCAATTACTATGCAGTAATATGCAAGCATAAAAAAATTAAATTGTTCAATAATACATTAAAAGAGGTAATATTATGAAAATGACGTTCAGGTGGTACGGTCCTAAAGACCCTATCACACTCGACAAGATCCGTCAGATCCCCGGTATGACAGGCGTTGTAACTGCACTTTACACCATACCCGTTGGTGAGGTTTGGGATCTTGACTCAATCCTCGCTCTCAAAAAGCTTGTTAACGATGCGGGCCTTGAGATGGAGGTTATCGAAAGTGTTCCTGTGCACGAGGAGATCAAGCTCGGCTCAGGCGAAAGAGACAGACTCATTGATAACTACTGCCAGACCATCAGAAATCTTTCTAAGGCAGGAGTTAAGGTTGTGTGCTACAACTTTATGCCCGTGTTCGACTGGGTGCGCTCCGAGCTTAAGTACGTAACTGCAGACGGCTCCAACTGCCTTGCATACGACCAGAGAACCGTTGATAGCCTTAACCCCAAGAAGCAGGCGCTCTCCCTTCCCGGCTGGGATGAAAGCTACACAAAAGAAGAACTCGATGCCCTTCTTAAGAGATATGAGGAAATCGACGAAGAAAAGCTTTTCGACAACATGGTTTACTTCCTTAAGAAGCTTATACCCGTGTGCGAGGAGTGCGACGTTAAAATGGCAGTTCACCCCGATGATCCGCCGTGGAGCCTTTTCGGTCTTCCCAGAATCATCACTTCTGAAGAAGGAATTGACAAGCTCTTTAAGGCAGTTGATTCCAAGTATAACGGCATAACTCTTTGCACAGGTTCTCTCGGTGCATCGAGAGATAACGATCTTGTAAAAATGGCGGCAAAGTATGCTGCTATGGGCAGAGTTCACTTCCTGCATGCAAGAAACATCAAGTTCACCGAAACAGAAGACAATAGACTCTTCTTCAATGAATCTCCTCACCCCACTGAGTGTGGATCACTTGATATCTACGGCATTCTTAAGGCCCTAAACGATAACGGATTTGAGGGATATACACGCCCTGACCACGGTAGAAACATCTGGGGCGAGGACGGCAAGCCCGGCTACGGTCTTTATGACAGAGCTCTTGGAGCAACCTACCTCTTCGGTCTTTGGGAAGCAATCAGCAAATCTAAATAAAGTTTGTGAGGACAAAAAGATGAATTTACCTTTTGAAATAGACCTTAACGGCAAAGTTGCCGTTATTACAGGCGCAGGCGGGGTTCTCTGCTCCGAATTTGCAAAGGCTATCGCTGAATGCGGTGCAGCCGTTGCACTTCTCGATATCAACTATGATGCTGCAGAAGCTTATGCAAAGGAAATCAGAGATAACGGCGGCAAGGCAATAGCAGTTAAAGCTAACTGCCTTGAAAAAGCAAGCCTTGAAGAAGCAAAGGAAGAAGTATATAAGGCTTTTGGTAAGTGCGATATTCTTATCAACGGCGCAGGCGGAAACAACCCCAGAGCAACAACCGCAAACGAATACTTTGATCCCGATACAGTTGATATGCCCGAGAGCAAGGATTTCTTCTCGCTTTCCCCCGACGGATTCAAGTTTGTATTTGATCTCAACGTTACAGCAGCATTCCTTACTACACAGGTATTTGCGAAGGATATGGCGCTTCGCGGCGAGGGCGGCTCTATAATCAACGTTTCTTCTATGAACGCATTCAGACCCCTTACCAAGATTCCTGCATACAGTGCGGCTAAAGCGGCTGTATCCAACTTCACACAATGGCTCGCAGTTCACTTTGCGAACGCAGGTATCAGAGTTAACGCAATCGCGCCCGGATTCTTCGTTTCTAACCAGAACAGAGGCCTTCTTTTCAACCCCGACGGCACTCCTACTGCAAGAACAGGAAAGATCCTTGGCGGTACTCCCATGAAGAGATTTGGAGATTCCTCCGAGCTTCTCGGCGGTCTTCTCTTCCTTATTTCGGATAAGGCTGCAAGCTTTATCACAGGCGTTGTTCTTCCTATAGACGGTGGATTCTCCGCTTACTCAGGAGTTTAATTTTGACATAAAAAGCGAACCCGACTTCCAAAACGGAAATCGGGTTCGCTTTTTATTGTTTTTATTCCTGAACGGAAAGTATAAATTCTACAGTGGTGTCTGCAGTTGCAGAAACGATGATAGAAACGATATCTCCCTCGGTTACTTCAAGAACAAGATAAGTTCCCTCGGTACCAAGCTCTGCCTGAACGGAGTTCGTATTGTTGGTTGCCTTGATGTTCTTGCTTTCGGAGGCAGACTCTATTTTAAGAGTGCCGGTAAAGTTGGCAACGAACTTATAGAATACGCTGCTGCCGCTTGCAACGGTTGCGCTTACGGTCTCGCCCAAGGACTCAATCACGATAGGATTGTTCTGAGAACCGAGAGCGGATTCAAGAAGGATAGGAGCTACAAGCTCCTCGGAAGAATTGTTGGTTACAGAGAAAAGAGAAGGATCGTTAGGGTCGGTTTCAACGAGCTTAATGCGGATCTCACCGTCAACAACCTCGTATACCTCTGCATTATATGAGATGCTGAAACCTTCTCCTGTAACTACGAGAGTTCTGTCAGATGCATGGGAAACGATGTAATATACTTTCTCGTTTGCAGGAACGGTAAGAGTATTTACGTCCTCGGTAATAACGTAAGGACGAGCTGGTGTACCGTTAGGAGTATTGTTGCTTATTTCAAGTTCAATAACCATCCCCTCTTCATTAACGATGATGTTTTTGGGATAGCAAAGATAGTTTTCGGGAATGCTCTCTTCCTTGTATGTTACACGGTACTCGCCTGCCTCAAGAGTTATTGTAGCAATACCCTCAGCATTACTTGTTGCCGTAAACACTTCATCATACTCATTTTCAATAAGAAGAATAAGGCCCTGGATCTTTACGCCCTCGCCATCTATGGTTGTAAAGGTTACAGAATAGGATGCTGTTACTGTTGCACCGCATCTATCACAGAGAAGGTTACCGTTGGTGTCCTTGTGGTCAAGGCAGATAGGAGCATAAGCAGCACCGCACTTATCACATGCAAAGTCGCTGTTCTCATCCATATGTCCGCCACACGCAGGAACGTATGCGCCGCCGCATGCATCACAAATATCATCATAGTTTGCATCGTTGTGGTTCTGGCACTCTGTACCGCCATTACCGCCACCGCATGCAACGAGCGAGATGCTCAATACTGCAATAAGCAAAAATATCAATGTCTTTTTCATAATTATCTCCTTAATCAACAGAGCGCCGTAATGAATACGGCGCCCAATTTTTATTTATTCAAAGCTTGTCTGAAGCATATCCTTATGGATACTCATTACGTAAAGTGCATTGGCAACCATATACGCCGTGTTAGCCAAGAATATAACACCGTCAACGTAAACACCGCTTATAAATGAAACAATTGCAAATGCAAAGTTCACGCCTGCTGCAATGAATGCAAATACGAAGGGAGCCTTATTGCCCTTATCGAACTGTGCACCGTTTGCAGAATTCTCAAGCTTCTTGATGTAGTCCTTGATTGCGTTGTAAGCAAGAACAAGCACAACAGGAGCTGCAACACAAAGAAGAGCATATATAATGGAAATTACAAGACCGCCCTTTTCAGGATCTTCAAGCGTTTTCAGACGCTTATCGTAGCCAAGACCTGCATATCCCATGAAGCCAAGAGTTTTTGCGATGATCCAATGGTTGTGCTTCAAAACGGTGATAAAGCATATAACACCCATATCGATAACACTGAACATAGCGAATGCATACATACCCTTGTTCAAGAGGTTTATATTCTTGAGGTTCTTAGAAAGACCTGCTTTACCGTTAACCAGGATCTTAACGAATGCAACAATAGCAACGATAGCGAATGCAAAGATAACACTGTGCACAAGCGATGCCATAAATCTGCCAAAAAACGACTTGATTATGTAGGTGTTTGAAAATGCACCTACATTAGGCGCTGCAAGGTTAAATATCCACATCAACAGGTATCCGATAGCCATAAGGCATACAGATGCAAAACCGATGATGAAAGGAACTAAAGCCTTACTGGAAGCCATACCCTCAACAGCAGGGCTGTAAACTACCTTCTCAACCTTTTTCTCAACCTTCTTCTCCGCCTCTTCTACAGCTTCGGTTGTTTCTACAATTTCTTCTGCAACGACTTCGTCATTAGCGGCAGGCTGTTCTTCAACCGTATCTTCTACAGTTTCGATCTCAACCGTGTTCTCCGCCTCAACTTCGCCGTCCAATATATCTTTAACGGGAGTTTCGGAATTCATTTCGCTCTCCTTCACATAATAATTTATTATATTATATCACCCTATCTACAATTTGTCAAGATGTAGAAAAAAAGAACTTAAGTTAAAAAAATGAGCTCCGCTTTCCTGCAGAGCTCATTTATAACGTTCTTATTAGAATTCTTCGGGATAAACGCCCTCAGCCTTGAGGCGAGCAAATGCCTCAACAACCTCGTCCTTATCCTCTTTGTAGGTAACACCATACCACTTGTCAGAGTTGTCGAGAACCTTAACGTCCGCCTTGCCTTCGCTGATGAGTTCAGCAACAACGGTAGGAAGGAAGAATTCGCACTTTTCAGGATTCTTCTGCACGTTTGCATCAAGGAATGCAGGGAATCTTGCTGCACATTCCTTTATGTACGAAGGGGTGAAGCCCCAAAGATTCATCGAAACAAGAGTTTCGGGATCAAGATCTGTATCTACACCGTCCTCTGTGTAGTATATAGCACCGTCCTTGATACCTATCTTGGTTCTCTCAACAATGTTAGTGAGCATACCGTTCTCGTCAGACTCGCAAACACCTCTTGAAACAGTGCCCTGCTCGGTAACTGTGTTCTTGATGCGGTAGCCAACCATTGCGTAGTGATACTTTCCATCATCATTTGTATTCTTAAGGAACTGATAGATCTTGGTGAACGCGTTTGCGCCGTAGTAATCGTCTGCATTGATAACCGCAAAGGGAGCCTCAACGGTACCGAGGCAGCAAAGGATAGCATGCGCAGTGCCCCAGGGCTTACGTCTATTCTCGGGAACAGAATATCCCTCGGGAAGCTTATCTATCTCCTGGAATACGTACTTTACATTTATATCCTTGCCTGCAAGGTGAGCATCCATAACCTCACGGAAATCTTTCTCGATCTCCTTCTTGATTATAAACGTTATGTCCTTGAAACCAGCGCGAATAGCATCAAAAATAGAATAATCGATTATGATATGGCCCTGTGCGTCAACTGAATCGATCTGCTTAAGACCACCGTATCTGCTACCCATACCTGCGGCCATTATAACGAGCTCGGGATTTTTCATAACTATCTCCTTTATGGTTGTATTTCGAGAACAGTATAGCATACCAAATCCTATAATTCAAGTAAAACTGATTTATTTTTTTGTAAAAAAGCATTTATATGCCGATATAATACAAATTTTTCATTTTACTATTGAAAAAAAGGCAACCATACCTTATAATTAGAGATGAAAAAGATGAAAGGACGTAAAATCATGAGCGAACTTCACATTATTGACCATCCCCTTATTCAGCACAAGCTAACGATAATGAGAAACAAGAATACCTCCTCAAAGGATTTCAGGGTTTTGCTTGACGAGATCTCTATGCTTATGGGATACGAGCTTACAAGAGATCTGCCCTTGCAGCCCGTTGAAATTGAGACCCCCATACAGAAGGCAACCTTTAACCGTATTGCCGGCAAAAAACTTGCCATCGTGCCTATTTTGAGAGCAGGGCTTGGAATGGTTGACGGCCTTCTTAAACTTGTTCCCGTTGCGCGCGTTGGCCACATCGGTCTTTACAGAGATCCCAAGACACACCTTCCTGTTGAGTACTACTGCAAAATGCCCCCCGATATAAATGAAAGACTTGTAATCATTGTTGACCCTATGCTCGCAACAGGCGGTTCGGCAAGCGATGCTATCACGATGGTTAAAGCAAGAGGCGCAAAGAACATAAGACTTATGTGCCTTGTTGCCGCTCCCGAGGGAGTTGAAAAGGTGCAAAAGGATCATCCCGACGTAGATATCTTTTGCGCTGCACTTGACGAAAAGCTTAACGATCACGCCTACATTATCCCCGGCCTTGGTGATGCAGGCGACAGAATATTCGGAACAAAGTAATGCGCGAATTAATCGTTAAAAAGAACGACGCAGGACAAAGACTGGATAAGTTTATAACGAAAACTCTTGATATTCCGCCTTCTCTTCTTTATAAATCCATTCGAACAAAGAAGATCAAGCTCAACAGAAAGAGAGCCGAGGCCAACACCATCCTTGCTGTTGGCGATACAATACAGTGCTTTCTTGCAGAAGAGTTCTTCAAGTGCGAAACCGATGACAACTCATTAGCAAGAATTACACCCCACCTTGATATTGTTTTTGAGGACGAAAATATTATGCTCCTCAACAAGCGCCCCGGCGTGTCAGTGCATGAGGACGAAAAGGGATCTACAAACACCCTTATCACTCACGTTCAAGCCTACCTCTATCAAAAGGGAGAGTATAATCCGAGCGATGAGCAAAGCTTCGCACCCGCCCTTTGCAACAGGATAGACAGAAACACGGGTGGAATCGTTATCGCGGCAAAAAATGCATTGACACTGCGTGTTATGAATGAAAAGATCAAAAACCGCGAGATAGACAAGTTTTACCTTGCGGCAATACACGGAATTCCCGAAATGAAAAGCGATACCATATCTGCATTTTTGCGCAAAGACAGTGAGAAAAATATGGTTCGAATTTATGACAAAAATCCCCCAAGAGATGCAAAGCCTATCTCTACGAGATACAAGGTTGTGGGGACTAACAAGAACACCTCTCTTATTGAGGTTGAACTTCTTACAGGAAGAACACATCAGATAAGAGCCCATATGGCACATATCGGGCATCCGCTTGTCGGCGATGGAAAATACGGTATCAACAAGTCTGATAAAGCGCAAGGATACAAATACCAGGCTCTTTATTCATACAGACTGAAGTTTTCATTCGCGGGAGAACCGACACACCTCGAATATCTCAACGGTAAGGAATTCTCAATTCCTAAAAACTCAATCTATTTTACCGAAGACTTTTTTAAATAATAAAAATCCGCAGGAGATGATCCTGCGGATTTTTATTGTGCTTATTTTCTACCCGTCGAGCCAAAGCCACCGCCCGCTCTTTCGGTTTCGGAAAGTTCGTCTACAACGTCAAACTCTGCGCTAAGGAAAGGAACTATTGAGATCTGTGCAATTCTATCCCCTGCTTCAATCGTTTGCATAGTGTTTGAATGATTATGCAAAGCAACCATTATTTCGCCCCTGTAATCACTGTCAATAACACCAACCTTATTTGCCGGCGCAAGTCCCCTTTTAGATGCCAATCCGCTTCTTGCAAACACGAGGCCAACGTATCCTGTTGGGATCTCCATGGCTATCCCGGTTTTTACAAGGTATGTTTCTCGGGGATTTATAGAAACAGGTGAATCGATAGCGGCATAAAGATCCGCACCTGCAGAATACTGTGAGCCATAGGTAGGAACAATGGCATTCTCACAAAGCTTTTTAATGTTAATCTTCATATTTATTCTCCTGTAGGCTTTCCGTATTTTTTGTCCTGCTTGCATCCTTCCCATATAACGATGCATCCGGACTCGCGTGTTTTATTCATATCTATTATGCGCTGGTTACTCGAACCGCGGAATCTTAAACCGATGCTTCTCAGCTCTTCAACGTATCTTCCGTCCACAAGAATATCAACAAGTGAGAGAATTTCATCAGTTATCGGCAAGCGTTTTTCCGAGCCTTCCTTAATACCGATGAGTTCTTCATATAAATTGCCGGTGTAAAGCCAGATCGTTCTTTCCGGGAATCTATGCTTAAACTCTTTAAGAAACGGAAGAAGCGCGGTCTGATTTTCCGGTTCCATAGGCTCTCCGCCAAGCACCGTCAATCCTCTTACAAACGGATTTTCGAAGGTTTTGAATATATCCTCTGCGACCTCATCGGTAAACGGCTTGCCATAGTTAAAATCCCAGGTTTGCGGTTGAAAGCACCCCTTACATCTGTTGCGACAGCCGCTGACAAAAAGAGTCGTTCTGATCCCCTCGCCGTTGGCAATATCGCTTTTCTTTACCATACCGTAGTGCATATTACTCTCCTATGCCAAGTTTCTGGCGAAGGTATGCACCCGTGTAAGATTTTTTACACTTTGCAACTTCCTCGGGGGTTCCCTGCGCAACAATAGTTCCGCCGCCGTCTCCACCTTCAGGGCCGAGATCAATGATATGGTCGGCAGTCTTGATAAGATCAAGGTTATGCTCTATTACAAGCACTGTGTTGCCAAGGTCTGCAAGCTTTTGCAGGATTGTAACAAGCTTTGATACGTCCTCAGTATGAAGTCCTGTAGTAGGCTCGTCAAGAATATATATAGTTTTACCGGTTGATCTCTTTGCAAGCTCGGTTGCAAGCTTAACTCTCTGTGCCTCGCCACCCGAAAGAGTGGTAGATGACTGACCGATCTTTATATATCCAAGTCCGACGTCATAAAGCGTCTTAAGCTTCTTCTCAAGCTGGGGCAGTCCCTCAAAGAAGGATATTCCCTCTTCTACCGACATTTCGAGTACGTCATATATGCTCTTACCCTTGTATTTAATATCAAGTGTGTCGCGGTTATACCTTTTTCCTTTACAAACATCACATTTGACGTAAACGTCCGGCAGGAAATTCATTTCGATGCACTTAACACCGTCGCCTTCACATGCCTCACAACGTCCGCCACGCACGTTAAAGGAGAATCTGCCGGCATCGTAGCCTTTAGCTTTTGCATCCTTCGTTTTTGCGTAGAGATTGCGTATATCGGTAAACAAACCGGTGTACGTTGCAGGGTTGGAACGCGGAGTTCTGCCGATCGGGCTCTGGTCAATAGCTATAACCTTATCAAGATTCTCAAGTCCTTCAATTCTATCCACCTTGCCGGGATAGGTAATTGCACGATTGAGATCTCTTGCGAGTGTTTTATAAAGAACCGAGTTTATCAGAGAAGATTTGCCGCTACCGGAAACACCGGTAACTGCTATAAAGCATCCAAGAGGAATCTTTACGTCTACGTTTTTAAGATTATTCTCTTTTGCGCCGTAAACGGTGAGGAATTCACCGTTACCTTCCCTGCGCTTTTTAGGAATGGCAATATTCTTCCTGCCACAAAGATATGCTCCCGTGATTGACGCTTCATTCTTTGCAACGTCAGAAGGTGTACCCTGGGCAACGATCTCTCCACCGTGAATACCTGCACCCGGGCCAATATCCACGATATAATCTGCCTCGCACATAGTTTCCTCATCATGCTCAACAACGATAACGCTGTTTCCAAGATCTCTGAGGCTCTTAAGCGTTGCAATAAGCTTTCCGTTATCGCGCTGGTGCAAGCCTATGCTTGGCTCGTCAAGAATATAAAGAACACCTGTGAGTGCAGAACCTATCTGCGTTGCGAGGCGTATTCTTTGTGCCTCACCGCCCGAGAGAGTTCCCGCTGTTCTTGCAAGATTAAGGTAATCAAGACCGACTCTTACAAGAAATCCAAGCCTCTCCTTTATTTCCTTCAGAACCTCACTGGCAATTTTTGCCTCGCTCTCGCCAAGAGAAATATTCTCCACGAATTCGAGCATTTTATCTATGGATAAACGGCAAATTTCATCGATATTAAGTCCACCGACCGTAACACCGAGAACCATATCGGACAGCCTTCTACCCTTACACTTAGGGCACGCAACCTCTTCAACAAACTGCTGATAGTAGTCGCCGCCTGCCATTCTCATTCTTTTCTCGATTATCGGAACAAGGCCGTCAAACGTTGTTGTCTGCTCCCTGCCTACGCCACCGAAATAACGATGCACTCTGTAAAGCTTTTCGCCTGTACCGTACATAAGCGCCTGTATAGCTTCATCAGAAAAATCACCGATAGCTGTATCAAGCGAAAAGCCGTATTCCTTGCCTACCGCGGCAACGAGCGGACCTGTCCATGAATCCTCCGTCAACGTCTTAAATCCGTTAGCGGCAATACCGCCGTCACGCAACGTCAAAGTCTTATCCGGGATAAGCTTTTTTACAGAAATTCGCTGCATATTTCCGATTCCCGAACACTCGGGGCACGCGCCGATGGGGTTATTAAAGGAGAACATACGCGGCTCAAGCTCCGGGAAGCTTATTCCGTGCTCCTCACACGCATATTTCTGAGAAAATTCGATTGTTTTCTCTTCGCCGTTTGATCCAACGGTAACTATGCTGACTCTACCGTCTGCTGTTCTGAGTGCATTTTCTACGGAGTCTGATAGTCTTGAGCGAACGTCCTCTTTCATAACAAGACGATCAACAACTATCTCTACGGTATGCTTAACGTTTTTATCAAGTTTTATTTCTTCTGTCAGATCATATATATTACCGTCAACGCGCACTCTTACGTATCCTGATTTTTTTGCATCGGCAAACACCTTCTCGTGCATACCCTTCTGCGCATTGACTACAGGTGCAAGCACCATAAACCTCGTGCCCAAAGGAAGCCCGAGGATCTTATTTACTATCTGATCAAGCGACTGCTGCCTGATCTCTTTATTACATACGGGACAGTGCGGAATTCCCACCCTCGCGTATAACAGCCTTAAGTAATCGTAAATCTCGGTTACTGTACCAACAGTTGAACGCGGGTTCTTCGAGGTTGTCTTCTGGTCTATAGATATGGACGGGGAAAGTCCCTCTATCAAGTCAACCTCCGGCTTATCCATCTGTCCAAGGAACATTCTGGCATATGAGGAAAGGCTTTCTACAAAGCGCCTGTGCCCCTCTGCATAAAGTGTATCAAATGCTAAAGAGGATTTTCCACTGCCTGAAAGTCCGGTAAGCACAACGAGCTTATCTCTCGGTATCTTTACGTCGATATTCTTGAGATTATTAACTCTCGCACCCTTTATAATTATTTCCTTTGACATCTTATATCCTATTTTTGATTTCTCAACTCTTTTATTTGCTCGCGTATAAACGCGGCCTTTTCAAACTCAAGCACGTCGGCAGCACGCTTCATTTCCGCTGTAAGCTCTGCTATCATCTTCTCACGCTCAAGCTTGGTCATCTTCTTATTCTTCTTCGGCTCAGCCTTCTTGCCTATCTCGATGACCTCAGCTACCTTCTTTCTGACACTCTCAGGTGTGATTCCGTTAGCTTCGTTATATGCCATCTGAATTTCGCGGCGGCGATTGGTTTCATCTATCGCAGCACGCATAGAGCCTGTAATCCTATCAGCATACATAATAACGTGGCCGTTGATGTTTCTCGCGGCACGTCCTATGGTCTGGATAAGAGAGGTTTCGCTTCTCAAAAATCCTTCTTTATCTGCATCAAGAATAGCTACCAATGATACTTCGGGAATATCAAGGCCTTCTCTTAAGAGGTTAATACCGACAAGAACGTCAAACTCTCCTAGTCTCAGATCTCGGATTATCTGCATCCTCTCAATAGTTTCAACCTGGTGGTGTATATACTTTACCTTGATATTATGCGTTCTGAAATACTCTGTCAGATCCTCCGCCATCTTGGTGGTCATTGTTGTAACAAGAACCTTTTCTTCCCTTGCTACAGTTGCTCTTATCTCTCCGATAAGATCGTCTATCTGCCCCTCGATCGGTCTGACTATGACCTCGGGATCTATGAGTCCTGTGGGTCTTATAAGCTGCTCGACGATGCCGGAGCTTTCCTCCCTCTCATACTGCCCGGGAGTTGCGCTCACGTAAACTACCTGCTTGATCTTCTCGTCAAACTCCTCGAAAAAGAGCGGACGGTTATCAAATGCAGACGGAAGGCGAAATCCAAAATCAACAAGATTTTTCTTTCTTGCATAATCACCGCCGCTCATTCCCCTTACCTGCGGCAAGGTTACGTGCGACTCGTCCACAAAGATAACGAAATCATCCGGAAAGTAGTCAAGCAACGTATAAGGCGTTGATCCCTCCGGACGTCCTGACAGAACGCGCGAATAGTTCTCAACTCCGGAGCAAAAGCCTATTTCACGCAGCATCTCGAGGTCATACTTTGTTCTTTCCTCTATTCTCTGTGCTTCTATAAGCTTCCCTTGATCTTTAAAAAATTTTACTCTTTCCTTCATCTCCCTCTCGATCTCAATAAGCGCCGCCTCGCGCCTATCGTCCGACACGGCATAGTGAGTAGCGGGAAATATAGCGATGTACGAAAGATACTCCGTTACCTCTCCTGTGAGTGGATTGATCCTGCATACTCTATCAACCTCATCACCGAAGAACTCTATTCTGATAGCAGAATCAGTGCTTGACGCAGGAAATACCTCTACAACGTCGCCACGCACTCTGAACTTATTTCTTATGAAGTTCATATCGTTTCGCTCATAGCTTATAGAAACGAGTGCGCGCAAAAGCTCATCACGGCTCATCTGCTGGCCCGGACGAACGGAAACAAGAAGATCCCTATATTCAAGAGGATCTCCAAGTGAATATATGCAGGAAACAGATGCTACTATAATAACGTCCCTGCGTTCAAAAAGTGCAGAAGTTGCGCTATGGCGGAGCATATCTATCTCCTCATTTACCATAGCATCCTTCTCTATATACACGTCCTTGCCGGGTATATATGCCTCCGGCTGATAATAATCGTAGTAGGAAACGAAATACTCTACTGCATTTTCGGGAAAGAATGAGCGGAACTCGGTGCAGAGCTGTGCGGCAAGCGTTTTGTTA
>JAZLCY010000057.1:0-3604 GCA_045614485.1 Eubacteriales bacterium | reverse complement strand
TTCCGAAAACGCTATTCCCAAGTGCGGCCCTAACCTTAAGGCTGATCCCAAGTGCACGAACGCACTTCTTGCCGCAGGAGTTACAGACGTTGTTCTTGCAAACAACCACACCTTTGACTTCGGTATTGAGGGCTACCGCGACACACTTGCGGCGCTTGATGCGGCAGGCCTGCCTTATACCGGCGTTGGTGAGAACGATACCGATTCAAGAAAGATATACTACATAGATGCCGAAGAAGGCAAGAGAATAGCTATCGTGAACGTTACCGAGCACGAGTATTCCTACGCGCTCCCCGACAGATGCGGTTGTAACCCCTACGACCCTTACATCACTATGTACGATATAAGAGAGGCAAAGAAAACTGCCGATTACGTTGTAGTGATCTACCACGGCGGCAAGGAATACTGCCAGTACCCCTCACCCCGTGTTTACAAAATGTGCCACGAGATGGTATATAACGGTGCAGACGTTGTTCTTCTTCAACACACCCACTGCATCGGCTGCTACGAGCAGTTTGAGGGCTCGCACATCGTATACGGTCAGGGCAATCTCCACTTTGCAAGCCTTAAGCCCAACTATTATCCTATCTGGTATACCGGTCTTATGGTAGAGGTGGACTTTAAGGGCGAGCATCCCGATATCAAATTCTATCCTCTCACCCTCGTGGATAAAGCAGTTCATCTTTCCGAGGGCGAGGAGGCTAAGGAGATAATGGACGGATTCTATGCCCGTAACGAAGAGCTTCAGAATGGCAAGTGGTTGGAAGGCTGGCGCGAATTCTGCCACCATTCCCCCTACAATTACGATTATCAGATGGCGCTTGATGTATTCAATCACCCTGATGCAGATGCAAATCCCCGTTACAAGGAGCCCTTGAAGCATTATCTTGACACCGAGACTCATATGGATATGCTCCTTGAACTTTACAAGACCGCAAATCACACGAATAAGTAATTTTTAAGAAAGATCAGGCGGATCAATGCCGCCAAAGAGGTAAAATGATGGAAAGAGTTTATAATTTTTCCGCCGGCCCGTCCCAGCTGCCCCAGGAGGTGCTTGAGAAGGCGCAAAGAGAAATGCTTTGCTATAACAACTCAGGTATGTCCGTGATGGAATTGAGCTGCACGAGCCGTGAGTTTGAGGAAATTCTTAGCTCGGCAGAGGCATCACTCAGAAAGCTTTTGGATATTCCCTCAAATTATAAGGTTCTGTTCCTTCAGGGCGGTGCATCAACCCAGTTTGCAGCAGTTCCGCTCAACCTTTTGTCTGACCATAAGTGCGCAGACTACGTTATCTCCGGTCAGTTCTCAAAGAAGGCGGCGCTTGAGGCAAAGAAGTACGGCGATATTGCTATTGCCGCATCGAGCGCAGGTTCAATGCCCACTTTTTCCACGGTTCCCGAGCTCAGAAAGCAGGATTTCCGTCCTGACGCGGATTACGTGCATATCTGCTATAACAACACGATATACGGCACGAAGTTTCAGTCTATTCCCGAAACGGGCTCGATCCCGCTCGTTGCCGATATGTCCTCCTGCTTCCTTTCCGAGCCGATAGACGTATCAAAGTTTGCGCTTATCTATGCGAGCGCGCAGCAGAACGTTGCTCCCGCCGGTCTCACTATCGTTATTATAAGAGATGACCTTATCGGCGGCGCAAGGCCCGAAACTCCTGCAATGCTTGATTACAAGCTTCTGGCAGAGAGTAACTCTATGTACAACACTCCGCCCGCTTGGTCGATCTATATAGCAAAGCTTGTTTTCGAATGGATCCTTTCCACCGGTGGCCTTGAGGAAATGAAGAGGCGCAATGAGAAAAAGGCAAGCTACATTTACGATTACCTTGACGGCCAGGTGTACTACACCGCGCCCGTTGATAAAAAGTGCCGCTCGATGATGAACGTTGTTTTCACAACAGGTGATCAGGCGCTTGATAAGAAGTTTGCAAAAGAGGCTGCTGAAAACGGTCTTACAAACCTTGAGGGCCACGCCACCGTTGGCGGTATGAGAGCGTCTATTTATAACGCAATGCCCCTTGAAGGTGTTGAAAAGCTCGTTGCGTTTATGAAGCGCTTCGCAGATTTCAACTACAAATTGGATAGCTAAATGCTACGAAAAAGACCCGGGAAACGTGATTTATCCCGGGCCTTTTGATTTTCCCCTGTTTTGTAATATTTTTCTAAAACGCAAAAGCTCAGAAAACAAAATTCTGTTAAAAATAAAATTTGCAATTTTTGTAAAAATATGATATAATTTATAGTTGGAATTTATATTAGTGATAAAAATCTTTAAAAATATTGTAAAGAGGGTTTAAGAATGAAGCGCACAGATCTTAGAAATATTGCGATTATAGCGCACGTTGACCACGGAAAAACCACCCTTGTAGACGAAATGCTTCGCCAGGGCGGTATCTATCGCGAAAACCAGGAAACGCAGGACAGAGTTATGGACTCCAACGACCTCGAAAGAGAGCGCGGAATAACTATCCTTGCAAAGAATACGGCAATACACTATAAGGACGTTAAGATCAACGTTGTTGACACCCCCGGCCACGCAGACTTCGGTGGTGAGGTTGAGCGCATACTCAAGATGGTAAACGGCGTTATTCTTCTTGTTGACGCGGCTGAGGGCCCTATGCCCCAGACCAGATTCGTGCTTGAAAAGGCACTTTCTATGAATCACCGCGTTATCGTTGTTGTGAACAAGATCGACCGCCCCGATGCAAGACTTGATGAGATCGGCGACGAGGTGCTTGAGCTTCTTCTTGAGCTTGATGCAACCAACGAGCAGCTTGATTCTCCCATGCTCTTCTGCTCGGGCAGAGCAGGTACTGCATCCTTCGATCCCCACACACCCGGCAAGGATCTTACACCCCTTCTTGATACTATACTTGAATATATGCCCGCTCCCGACGGAGAAGAGGACGAGCCCCTTCAGCTTCTCGTTTCCTCTATCGACTATAACGAGTTCGTTGGTAGGATCGGTATCGGTAGGATCGAGCGCGGTGTGATGAAGGCGGGCCAGGGAGTTTCTGTCTGCAACTTCCACACCCCCGATGCCAAAACAAGACAGGCAAAGATAGTTTCTATATATCAGTTTGACGGACTTAAGAGAGTTCCCGTAACTGAGGCTAAGGTTGGAGATATCGTATGCTTCTCCGGTTGCGAGGATATTTCTATCGGAGATACCGTTTGCTCTCCTGCAAAGATCGAGCCGCTTGAGTTCGTTAAGGTGGGTGAGCCTACAATGGAGATGACGTTCTCTGTTAACGACTCTCCTTTCGCAGGTAAGGAGGGTAAGTTCGTTACCTCCCGTCATCTTCGCGCGCGTCTTTACCGCGAGCTTCTTAAGGACGTTTCCCTGAGAGTTACTGACGGCGACACCACCGACTCCTTCAGAGTTGCCGGCAGAGGCGAAATGCACCTTTCTATCCTTGTCGAGAATATGAGGCGCGAGGGATATGAGCTTTGCTGCCCCAATCCCCGAGTTCTCTATAAGGAGATCGATGGCGTTAAGTGTGAGCCTATTGAGGATGTTATCGTTGACGTTCCCGAGCAGTACGTCGGCTCCGTAATGGAAAAGCTCGGAGCAAGAAAGGGTACTCTCG
>JAZLCY010000056.1:0-33741 GCA_045614485.1 Eubacteriales bacterium | reverse complement strand
CAGGGTCTTGAGGACTTCTACGGCGATATGGACTTCAAGGTAGCAGGTACTCACAAGGGTATCACTTCTATCCAGATGGACCTCAAGGTTGACGGTCTTACTCCCGAAATCATCAAGCAGGCTCTTGAAACTACTCACCAGGGTAGAGATGAGATCATCGACAAGATCCTTCTTGCAGCTATCAAGGAGCCCAGAGCTGAGGTTTCTGCTTATGCTCCCAAGATGATCACCATGCACATCAATCCTGATAAGATCCGTGAGGTTATCGGTTCAGGCGGTAAGGTTATTCAGAAGATCGTTGCTGATACCGGTGCTAAGATCGACATCAATGATGACGGTACTGTATTCATCGCTGCTGTTGATAAGGCAAGCGCTGATATGGCAAAGGCTATCATCGATGCTATCGTATTCGAGCCCGTTGTTGGCGAGACCTACGAGGGTACTGTAACAAGAATCATTCCTATCGGCGCATTCGTTGAGTATGCTCCCGGTAAGGAGGGTATGGTTCACATCTCCAAGCTTCAGAAGGAGAGAACCGAAAAGGTAGAGGACGTTGTTAACGTTGGCGATACCGTAAGAGTTAAGTTCCTTGGCACTGATGAGAAGGGCAGACAGAACCTTTCCATGAAGGATGCTGACTAATCTTAAAGATTAAAAATAAAAAGCCTTGCAAACTCGTTTTGCAAGGCTTTTCTTATTGAAATCAAGGCAAAATTCCATCACGGTCTTTATTTAGTTATAATTTTTGGAATATTTTTGCAAAACAAAAGGCGGAGTTATCTCCGCCTTTTACGTTAATGCATATTTTATTTCTGGAGGGTTATTCTGATGAAGTAAAAGAATATCCAACCGATTATCGCAACGGGGGATGCCATAAGAGCAATGAGCAATCCTGTTGTGATCTTGTCCCAAACGGCAGCAACCTTCTTTCTCTTAGCAAGCTGCTCGTCAGTCAGGAACTCACCCTTACCGTATGCATGAACGGTGGGCTTTCCGGTTTTCTGGGGAGCGGTTGCCTTGGCAATAGTAGCTTCTTCAACTTCCTCTGTGTTTTCAGCAACAACCTCTTCAACTGCAACTTCAGCTGCGTTTTCGTTTATATTTTCTTCGGTAAGCTGTTCAATAGACATAACTACCCTCCGTATAATCTTATATTTCTATACTATTGTATCACACAAAAAATAAAATGTCAATAGCGAGTATATAAAGAAATACTATTGAAATTTATATCGATGTGTGTTAAAATATCGCATGGGGGTGATCGATATGAAAAATAGCATTGAAACAGAGAGAAAGTATATTATCTGTATGCCCGATATATCCTGTATGGCAGCTGAGAAGGATTATTCTGTATCTTCGATAACGCAAACCTATCTTTCGTCGCCCTCGGGGGTAACAAACCGTGTTCGCAAAAGAGTTTTCAAGGATAAGGTAAGCTATACGCAAACCAAAAAGATCCGCATTGATAAGATCAGTGCATATGAGGATGAGCGGGAAATATCAGAAAATGAATATTCCGCATTGCTTCTTGATGTCAAGCAGAGCACAACTCCTGTTATAAAGGATAGGCACACGTTCAGCTATCTCGGTCAGCTCTTCGAGATCGATATATATCCGCAGTGGTCGAAAACCGCCATAATGGAAACCGAGCTTGATGATAAAGAAAAAGAGGTGGTAATGCCTCCTTTTATAAAGATCGTAAGAGAGGTAAGCGGTCTTAGGGGCTATTCAAATGCCGCGATGTCTGCTTCCTTCCCAAAAGAAGATGAAATATAAGAAAAATGCTAACTTCAGCCGAAGTTAGCATTTTTTTATTTATGGTATCTTTTGCCGTGAATGATAGTGAACGAGCGGTATATCGCTTCAAGCAAAACCGGGCGTATAAGCTGGTGCGGAAAGGTCAGCTTCGATATCGAAAGTCTCAGATCGCATCTTTTCTTCACGTCCTCGCAAAGTCCGTGGGAGGAGCCGATAATTATCGCGATCTTTCCTGTTCTTGATACCGCACTGTTAATGATATTAGCAAGCGCCGGTGAGTCGTACTGAACACCTTCAACGCAAGCTGCTATCGCAAATGCATCCTTCGGTATTGCGGCAAGGATCTTCTCGCCCTCGCGCTTCAGCGCATTTGAAATCTCCGTGTTGTCAGATTCGTTGTGTATCTGTTCTTCTTTAAGGTTAACCTCGTCCACTCTGGCAAACTGTGAGATTCGCTTTTTGTATTCGTCCACAGCTTCCTTGAGGTAGCTTTCCTTAAGAGTTCCAACGCTGATCAGGGTTATATTAGCCATTATTTCTTCCTCGCCAGCCTTTCTATTCCGTCGCAGAGTGCCGAAATAAGCTCGTCAGCTTCCTCGTTCGTATTTTCGTGCGAAAGGCTGATTCTTATCGAGGAGTCTGCATCATCCTCGCTTATTCCGTATGCAACAAGTGCGTGCGAGGGATGGTGTGCCGTGTTTGAAGAGCAGGCAGAACCGCTTGAAACCAGAATTCCGCGGGAGGAAAGGTAGTGCAGCATTGTTTCGCTCTTAATAGCCGGCAGTGTAATGTTCAGTATGTGCGGTGCGTGTTTTTCGGGATTTGTAATGCGTACCTCTGCTAATGCGGGAGTTGTCGTAAGCTTGTCTACTATATATGCGCGCAACGTATCCATTTTCTGCGCGTTGGTAATGAGGTTAGCCTTTCCCTCAGCCACAGCGGCGGCAAATGCCGCAATTCCGGGCACGTTCTCTGTTCCTGATCGAAGTCCGCCTTCCTGCCCACCGCCATAGATGATAGGCGCAAGCCCGCGCTCTTTTATAACGGCAGGTGAGATTATAAGTGCACCAACACCCTTCGGGCCGTGTATCTTATGTGAAGAAACCGTGATCATATCTGCACCGAGAGAGCGCATTGTAAAGGGAAGCTTCATATATGCCTGCGTTGCGTCCACGTGGATGATTGCACCGCGGCACTTTGCTTTTACGGTATCTGAGATTCGCTTCACGTCGTATATTGCACCGGTCTCGTTATTAACGAGCATGACCGAAACCAATATAACGTCGCCCGAAAGCTCTTTTTGGAGCGCTGAAAGGTCAACCTTTCCGGCAAGTGTAGGAACGAAAGCCGTCTTAAAGCCGTCCACCTCAAGCTTCTTTATGGGCTCGGAAACGGATGCGTGCTCAGAGTTTGTTGTAATGATCTTTCCGCCGGCGCGATAGCGCTCCTTTGCGTAGGCTCTGCCTATTATTGCAAGGTTGTTTGCCTCGCTTCCTGATGCGGTGAATATAACGGTTGCATCCTTTTCCATAACAGATGCCGCAACCGTCTTTTTAGCCTCTTTTATTTCTTTCTCGGCATCAAATCCGAATGCGTGAAGGGAAGAGGGGTTGCCGAAGTTTTCAAGCGAAACCTCGTTGTACTTTTTCAGTGCGCTATCACTTATCTTAGTTGTTGCGCTGTTGTCAAAATAAATTGCCTTTGCCATATCAGAACTCGAGTTTATTGATTATCTCGTAAACCTCAGCAATGTGAAGGTCATATATGTCGCTCTTTGCTGTGTATGTGAATACGTAGCCTGTGGATTGGTTGAGAAGTAGGTCTGAGGTGGAAACGTCGGTTGCAAGTATCTGCAAAACGTGGTAGGTTTCGCCGCAGTAGGTAAACTTATATTCATATGCGAGCGACCAGTTGTACTGATTATCGCGTTTGGGAAGATTTCCAAGGTTGATTTCCTTCGCATCAAGGAAGGGATAGCCTGTTCCGTCTGTGGTTTGCTTTCCGTCTTTATCAACCGTTATAACATTGCCGTCGTCATCTTTTTTGTATCCGGTTATCCATATAAAAGATTCCACAAGCTGCGAAAGCTCTTCTTTTCTGTGCATCATTGTGGTGTTAGCGGTGTAACTTGCGCCAACCCACTGGGTAAGTGTAACGTTTGCGCCGTCAGCTGCTGTAATGCTTACAACTGCATCACTCTGGTTAACCTTAAAGGTCGTGGGGGCATACATTGTGAATCCTGCAAGCTTAGGATCGCTTACTTTGATAAATTCCGTGGAACTGCCTTCGGGGGTCGCTTCTTCATTCTTTGCAGTGCCAAAGAGTTTGAGATACTTTCTGCACTCAGCAAACTTTCCAAGATAGGTGCTGTTGTTGTATTCGTTGTCAAAGTCCATCATCTCGCGAGTTCCGTCTGCCGCCTTGGTGTACTTTTCCGCAACGCCAAAGTACTGCAAAACGTAGTATCTTGCGCCCTTAACTATGTAATACTGTGTAAAACGGTAGGTGTAATAGTAGTCGCCGGTCTTGTATTCGTACTGGAAAATATATTTTGTATATGCATCGGGTCTGTATGCTTCGTCGTGTCCTTCTCCGATATCGTTCTCGTGCACCTTTTCGGCATCTATTGTTTCGCCGCCGCTAACGTTTGTGGGATTGATCGTGCCGGGAAATTCGTCGATAGCCTTGTTAAAGTACTTCGTAAGGAAATAGTCCTTTTCGCTGATCTCTTCGGAATCGTATTTGAATTCCGAGGGGCTGATCTCGGCGAATGAAACGGATGTGGAAGTTATTGTCGATACGTATGCCGTGCTTATGCCGGGCAGGTTGGAAAGCGTCCACTCCTCCGGAACGTAAAAGCAGTATCCCTCGCTCTCGCTTCCGCGTGCAAGCTTCATTCCTTTAGGGGTATCGTCATTCTTGCAGGCAAAAAGGGAAAGCATTGATATAAGCACTAAAATTATCGCAATAGCCTTTTTCATTTTAACATCCTCTATAATAGTTCTTAATTATTTCTTTAAATCTGTCGCCGCGTTCCTCGAAGTTTTTAAAGGAGTCGTAGCTTGTAAATGCAGGGGATAGCAGCACTGTGTCGGTGGCCTCTGCTTTCTTTATTGCAGATAGCACCGCACCGTCAAATTCGGGTACGTAGTCTGTCGGTATTTTCGCTCTTTTATATTCCTGCGTTTCCATTAGCTGCCGAAATGCGTCTTTTCCGCTTTCTCCGGTCAGTATGAGCGCCTTGGCATATTTTATGATATAAGGGATAAGCACTGAAAAGTCAAGTCCCTTGGTGCGCCCGCCTATGATAAGAATAACGCGCCTGTCAAGTGATTTAAGGGTAGTGATGCACCTTTGCGGTGTGGAGTCGATTGATGAGTCCACGTACACGGTGCCGTTGTGTTCGAATACCGTTTCGCACCTGTGTTTAAGGGAGGAAAAGCTCCTTGCTGTGCGGTATATTCCGTCTTCGGTTGCGTAACCGTAGCTAAGAAGGATCGCCCCCAAAAAGTTCGCTATATTGTAGCTGTTTTTTGATAGAATAGCACCCGTGTCAAGAATTTTCTCGCCGTTTACACAAATAAATCCGTCTTTAACGTAGCCGATAAGCTCCGCTTTGGCATTGGTCAATTCCTTTTCGCTCATCTTCGTTGAGAAAACGGCAAACGGCTTTATTTTATCTATAAACGATGCTGAAACCTTATCGTCAAGATTGATTATAGGTTCTTTTGCGTTCGTAAACAGTTTTGCTTTCGTCTGTATGTAGTCGTCATATGACGTATGCCAGTCAAGGTGATTCGGTGTTATGTTGGTAACCAATGTCCGCCCGAAGTTAACGTTAAGGTACTTGAGTTGGAAACTTGATAATTCAACCACCGCGGCAAAATCCTCGTCTATATGTGGGCTCATGGGTTCGCCCACGTTTCCGATACAGGAGTTTTCTACTCCCGAGTTCGTCAGGATAAGTGAATTCAGCGTGGTTGTCGTGCTTTTTCCGTCAGACCCGCTGACTGCAAAAACATCTCTCTTTGCCAGATCAAAGAACAGTTCGGCATCCGATAGGAGTGTTGCTCCCGTGCCCCAAAAACGCTCTCGCTTTGTTGAAGGGGATAGAAATATGATATCCTCACTTATATCTGAAAGCGCCTTGTCTTTGGTAAGGACCCTATCGAATTTTGTTACACGCATGGCATCGTTTATATCAATTTCGCCGTCTTGCCGTAGTGTAAACCTGATATTTGTATCGCATCTGTTTAAATAGCGTATAACTCCGATATTTGATTTTCCAAGGCCGAACACACCAACGCTTTTGATCTTTTTGCCGTGATAAATAAATTCCATGCGCACCTCGTCTTTGAGCGCAGGACATATACATTATAAATCAAATATTAGTGTTTTCCAATAGGAAAAAACAAAGTTTACAAAAATAAAACATTCGCCGCGCCTATTCTATAGTATGCGAGTCGGCGTGTATTTGTCAAAAATAAAGTCGGGAGCTTTGTACAAAAGGCTTTTACTTTATGCTCTCCGACGGAATTTTATATAGTTGACTGAGCTTGTAAGCCGGGTTCTGTACGCCCTGCGGCGCAGCAATCATCTATCTTCACTCTGCATTACTGCATAGTTCAAGCCCGAAGGCTCTGCCACCATGTTATCAGCGGGCAGCCTATTGGCAAAAGCCAAAAAACAAGGTGTTGCATCGGATAGGGTTTACAGCGGACTCTCGTTACCGAGAGAACGGGTGAGCTCTTACCTCGCCTTTCCATCCTTACCGCTTGCGCGGCGGTTTATTTCTGTTGCACTTTCCCGGAGGTCGCCCTCGGCGGATGTTATCCGTTATCCTGCCCTGTGATGCCCGGACTTTCCTCGCCATACTACCTTTCGGCATAATATCGCGCGATTGCCCCGCTCAGTCTTAGTTATTATATCAAAATATAATAAATTTGTCAAGCAGAGGATAAAAATGCAACAAAGATACCAAAAAGCAAAAGTAAATACCGCACTTTTTTTGAAAAAAGATAACAAATTTGATAAATTTTAATCAATAGTACTTGTATATATTGAAAATATATGATAGAATATACGTTGGTGTGGAAGGGTGCTTCCGCACGTAGCAAAAATAGTAATAAAAATTTTTATATTTTGGAGGAATTCAAAAATGGCAAATGTTAAGGTTGCAATTAACGGCTTTGGCCGTATCGGACGTCTTGCTTTCAGACAGATGTTCGGCGCAGAGGGATACGAGATCGTAGCTATCAACGACCTCACCAGCCCCAAGATGCTCGCTCATCTTCTTAAGTACGACACCGCTCAGGGTCGTTACGAGCACGCAAGCACTGTTTCCGCAGGTGAGAACAGCATCACCGTATGCGGCAAGACCATCAAGATCTACGCAGAGAAGGACGCTGCTAACTGCCCTTGGGGCGAGCTTGGCGTTGACGTTGTACTTGAGTGCACCGGCTTCTACTGCTCTACCGAAAAGTCTATGGCTCACATCAACGCAGGCGCAAAGAAGGTAGTTATCTCTGCTCCCGCTGGTAAGGACCTCAAGACCATCGTTTACGGCGTAAACAACGATACTCTTACTGCTGAGGATAAGATCATCTCCGCAGCTTCCTGCACCACCAACTGCCTTGCTCCTATGGCAAAGGCTCTTAACGACTACGCACCCATCCAGTCCGGTATCATGACCACCGTTCATGCTTACACCGGTGACCAGATGATCCTTGACGGTCCTCACAGAAAGGGTGACCTTCGTCGTGCACGTGCTGGCGCACAGAACATCGTTCCCAACTCTACCGGCGCTGCAAAGGCTATCGGCCTTGTTATCCCCGAGCTTAACGGCAAGCTTATCGGCTCTGCTCAGAGAGTTCCCACCTGCACCGGTTCTACCACTATCCTTGTAGCAGTAGTTAAGGGTAAGGACGTTACCGTTGAGTCTGTTAACGCAGCTATGAAGGCTCAGGCTTCCGAGTCCTTCGGTTACAACACCGACGAGATCGTTTCCAGCGACGTTATCGGTATCAAGTACGGTTCTCTCTTCGATGCTACTCAGACCATGGTAGCTAAGATCGACGAGGATACCTACCAGGTACAGGTTGTTTCTTGGTACGACAACGAGAACTCCTACACCAGCCAGATGGTTCGTACTATCAAGTACTTCGCAGAGCTCGCTTAATCTGACTGACGGATTTCAGTATATAACGAAAAGTCCCGCTTCGGCGGGGCTTTTCTATTTTATAAGCATCATCCGGCCCACTATTGATTGTAAACTTTTTATCCTCGCTTGACATTGTTCTTATATTATAGTATACTTAATTGAATTAATATTTAAAGGAAACACACAATGGACGATATGGAAAGATACGGTGATTACACCGAATATGAGGAAGACCAACCCAAAAAGAAGGGTGCTTTATCAACCGTATTAAAAATACTTGTTGTAGTTGTAAGTATAATTGTGCTTGGTGTTCTTTTGTTCAGAGTAATTCTGTCCGGATATTATCCCAAGAGCATAAAGCAGATTTACTATAATGAAATACTTACCGAATATTACCACAAAACAGAAGGAAATATCGGTGCAAAATCACTCGAGGTAAAGGCTCCTTACGATGATGCGAAGGATGGCATTTTCTTTGCAGAAAATCTTATCATTATCGACGGTGCCGATCAGATACAGTTCACGGTTCGTTTGAACAATCACGTGTTCAAGGAACTTAGTGAAAAGTATGAAACCGATATTACCGCCGATATGATCTCTTTCTACCTTTATAGAAGTACTTCGGTAACTACAGAGACCGGCACAAAAAAAGAGGAAGTTGAGATCCTTCACGACGTTGACGTTCAGGTTGTAAATACCGATTCATTCTTTATGTATTACTGCTATAAGGTCGTTTGCGACAACGTAGAGTGGGATTTCTCTGAGGAAAGCCCCGACAATGAGTGGCTCGTGCTTAAGATAGAGATCAAGGGCTTTGAGGAAGATATTTACAGGATCACACTTTACAGAAATGCAGAGGATCAGGGCAGAATGAAGGATTATGACCTTTCAAGAAAGGAGCATCCTTAAATGACGGGTGATTTTTCCGTACGTCCCAAGCCGCAGAACAATAATGCCAAAATACTTATGTGGGCAGGATATATAATCGGATTTGTATCGGCATTTGCTTCCTGCTTTGCGGGTAATGCATCAAGATACACTATAATCATTGCGGCAGTGGGATTTATCCTCGGCCTTGTGGTTCACACCAAGTATGTTGCAGTAGAGCTTTACTATGACGTTATAACAGACGGTGTGGAAGAGCCCGTGTTTGTTGTAAGATACAAAACCGGCAGAAGAGTAACCACAATGTGCAATATATCGCTTGCTGACGTTGTGTCTGTTACTGCTGAAACGGCATCTGAGCGCAAGGCTCATAAAAAGGAGCGCGACGTTGGACTTTACAACTTTGCTCCCACCCTCTTTCCCGAGAAGACCTACCGTATGTGCGTACGCAGTTTGAGGGGCAAGAATGATTTGATCCTCGAGGGCAGTGAAGAGTACTTTCAGAAGATAATGGAGATTGTCGGCGAGGCTAAAACGCTTCGTATAGAGCAAGAGAAGCGGGAATATTAAGAATAAAACAGTCAGCGGAGAGGAAACCCTCTCCGCTTCTTTTATTTTCTCGCCCGCTTTTGCATATATTCGGGGTTGAACGCGTAGTAATTCTTCTGATCGAGGCTGTCTTTGGTTCTTCTCAGAATGTCTGCAAATCTCTGAAAATGCACAACTTCGCGCTGGCGTAAGAATCTTATAACGTCGTTAACGTCCGGGTCGTCCGAAAGGCGCAGGATGTTGTCGTAGGTAACTCTCGCCTTTTGCTCTGCCGCCAGGTCTTCGGTAAGGTCGGCTATTACATCGCCCTTGGAGGCAATATATTTTGCATCGAAGGGCACACCGTCGGCTGATGCAGGATAAACGCCGAGCGTGTGATCCACAAAATATTTATCCATTCCACCGGCTTTTATCTGTTCCGGTGTAAGATTTTTTGTGAGCTGATAGAGAATTGCGCCTATAAGCTCAACGTGATTGAGCTCTTCGTTTCCAATATCCGTCAGCATTCCTATCGCCTCGCCGGAGGGCATGGTGTATCTTTGGTTAAGGTATCGCGTTGCCGCCGCCAACTCTCCGTCAGGGCCGCCAAGCTGTGAAATAATAACACCTGCAAGGCGGGGGTTGGGATTTTTTATATTAACAGGGTATTGCAGCTTCTTTTCGTATATCCACATAATTTATCTCTCCTTTGCGCTTTCGTTTTCTTGCCATGGCCAAGGTGTCGAAACCCATTTCCACTCGCCACCGTGCGTATTTTCCTGTCTTATAGGCATATATTCGTTTTCGTACTGCTCTCTTAACTCGTTATACTGTCTGATTATATCCTTGTATTTGTTAAGCGCCACCTGGCACTCAGGGTATGCGTCAAGGTAAAGCTCGCATTCCACCTTCATAAATGCCAGCTCCTGTATTCTTTGTAAAAGCTCCTTTTGGCTCATCTTAGGTGTGTTCGTCTGCCTTTCCATTATATATCCTCCAACGGCTTGTCAAGCTCCTCAAACATTGTTCCTTGCATCAGTGCTTTTTCGGGCGAATAAAGCAATCTGAAGCACTGCATTGGGGAATAAACCATAGCCAGCTGTGCCTTTGGGCATCCGTTCTGCTCACCGCAACCGTAATTCCCATCGCCGCAGCATTCCTTTGGCATTAACACGGAAAAACCGTTTTCATCTCTTTCCATTTTAAGCTGATTCCTTTCTTTTATAGATAGTGGATATAATACCCACTGTTCTCATTTTATGCAGGCATCGGGCTATGGGTTATAACCTTAGGGGCGAAAATGAAATACCCCCGGTTTGACCGGGGGATTTGTATTATTCATTCTGAAGATCGTAATATATATCAATAGATGCAATTCTCACCTGTGCTCCAACAGCGTCAAGCATAAGGAATTTATATTCGTTTGCCAAATCTGTCAGAACAGTGTAGTCTTTGTACTCCTCGCTTGTAGAAACAAGCTCTATAAGTGTCCAGGACTCTGCGTCATTCGAGCCGTAAATTGCAAGCTCTGACACCTTGTAACCCGCATTTATCTCTAATCTTGTTACAGCACCGTCAACCTCAATGATTGCATATCCGTCACTGTCCGTGCCGTCGTAGATGCGAAGATATGTATTGATATAGCAGCCGAAGTTTTTAGTGCTTACGGTAACGCAATCATCGAATGTAACAACTTCGTTTGCATACTGAGTTCCTTTATCAAGTGTTGAAAAGTCGCAAACTGTGTTCTTCACAGCATCGCTGTTCCATGATACCAAAATGGTTGCATACCCGTCAGCGATTGCAAGAATTTTCAGAACGTCGCCTTTAAGAAGGGTAATATTTACAGTGGATTCAAGATCAAGCGTGCGCGCGTTTTTTCCGTTAACGGTGTATTCCAAAAGCACGTCGCCCGATATAGCTGCGCTTGCAGTGAGTGTAATGCTTCCCGTTTTTTCTGCAACGTAGATAAAGCTTGTGTTTTGCGCGTTGATCTGATTGTAGCCTGATTCCAGCTGGATTGAACTGTTATCACCGCTCACAAGTCCGTCATCAAGCAATCCGTAGTAAGGTGTAAGCACCAGCGGATACCAATAAAGCGCCTTCTTTGTGGTAAGTGTAGGTTCTTCTCCATCATCTGAGTACTCAAAGAATATGTCGGTCTCTGTACCGCCGTATTCTCCGGTCGTAACGGTTCTGAATATTATATTGCCGTTGGCATAAATGATCGAGGTGATATCAAAATACGTCTTTCCGTATCCTGCATCAAAAACACCGATGCCCGTGCCGTCAGCATAAACAACGATCATGTAGCTAACAACGTCGCCCCACTCGGTTTCTTCAGATCCTGTCCAGTTGCCTTCAAGGAAGGATGCATCGCCAAACTCGGCTGCTTCAAACTCTACGAGAAAAGGAATATCGACAGTGTTGCTCTCCCAGTCGCCGATTCCTATCATCACAGTTTGTCCCTGTGCTGCAATAAACGTGATCTTCTCTCCGCTGCCGTGGTTTGAGTTGTTGCTTGCGGAGGTAACGTCAGCGCCTATTTGTATCCACGCCTTCTCAAAGGTGGAGGAAACCGTAATAAATCCGTCCTCAGCTACTGTAAAGCTATACCAGGTCGCGCTCCAACCTGTGTCAAAGTGGCAAACGTAGTTTCCTTCCTCGGAAATAACGTAGGGATCTTCTACCGAGCCGTCGCCACTGATAACCTCATTCACCTCTTCGTCTGAGGTAACGGTGTATTTGTAAACGCCAAATTCGTAAGGCGACCACAGGTTGAACTTGACACTCTCGCCCTCTTTGAGATCGAAGGTGTAGGTCTTTTTATCGCTATCGTGGATAGTCCCTGCCGGCAGTCCGGATATAAAAGTGTTCTGTGGGTAGGTTATAGTAATTGTTCTATCCCTGTCTGCTGTGTATTTGTAGTAAAAGTCGTGGATATTGGTGTACGATATGTAATAGGGAAGAGCGTCAATAATAAAAGGATTGTTTTCCGAGCCATCCGGCAGAATGATAACGGGCACGTCGGGAATATCTTCAACGTCGGTGCTGTAAAATTGGCAGTAGAAGTTGTTTATCGAGTATTCGAATAAGCCGATGTTCGTATGTGCCGAATCCTTGACCGCGCCAAATCGGTAGAGTATGCCGTTTACCGTTGCCACAGGTGTGAGTAATTCCTCATCAATGCGGTAAACAGTGGAGGCATTATCCTCAAACGCGGGGTCGATATAATTCCCGTCTGCAGCAATATTGATGTATTTCTTCTCGCCTTCTACAAACGTGTAGATATAGTATCCGTCTCTCGCTTCTTCAAGGTAAACGTCAGCAGCTCTTCTTGGATTAGTGTTGGTTGTCAGGAAATATCCTATCACGCCTCCGTCATAGTAGTAAACGTCTGTTTTGCTTGCGTTTTCCTGAATCATGCCAAGCTTGTAGGGAACGTCCGTTTCAAAGGTATGTACAACCTTGTATTCCGGGCCTTTGGTAATTTCAGTGATCCGGCCGTCTTTCATCTGTGCAGTGCCAAGATCGTTGCCAATAATACCGTAAACAGTAACGGTGTCATTGATCTCGGGTTGCGGATCCATTGAATCAAATCGAATGCCGCCGTCATTTGAGTACGTTCCACAGATGTAGAATTTGTTTCCCTCTTCATCGGTAATATAGATATTGCCGTAGGTTGTGTCCGTTATTTCGTCTACAATGCCTGTAACGTAATATTTGCCGTCGGTATATTCAGAAACATTAAGGCCAAGCTCATTTGCCTCTTTGATCGAGATGTGTGAATCGGGGGAGGGGAGTATAGGCGCGTTTTCGTTTTCATAAACGAAAGGAACCGTTCTCTCAAAGCTCACCTGCATCTTGTTTCCGTAAGAATCAGATACCGTTGCAGTAAGCGTGTAATCAATGCTTTCGTGTACTGTTTCGGGTATCACAACGGTATAATAGCCGGATGTGGCATCTTCGCTCACTGTGATCCTTTCATCGCTTGTGTTCCACGTAACAGTGTACTTAGCGCTATCTATCTCAAGGCTTGCCGGAACGTTAAAGTTTTCGGGAGTTTCTGTAGCTTCATCGCCATATTCATTCTCAAGGTAGCATATTGCCGCCTCAAGCTTTTCGATGTTTTCTGCGCTTTGTCCATTACCTTCTTCTGTAGGCTCTGATTTGCATGAGGCAAGTATTGATATTATTAGAGCTATCACTGTTAAAAGCGAAAGCAGGGAATAGGTCTTTTTTAGCATGTTGCACTCCGAAAAATGTCAAAAATTGTTCTGTCTTAAACATATCTTAGCATATAAAGATCAATATGTCAATAAAACGTAAATTAAAAGAGCCCTCGCCGATTGGCGAGGGCTCTTGGCCTCGGTTATGAGGTTTAAGTATTACTGAAGAGTGTAGTTGGTGTAAGCTACGCCATTGTATGCAGCGTAGGTAGGAGCACCGTTCTCATCAAAGGTAATACCGGTAAAGCTTGTGTAGCCTTCAGCAGCGAAGGTAACAGTCTTAGTTGCGGGATCGTAGGAGTAGGTGTAGTTAGTACCTACGGTGCCGTCAAAGCTATTGCTCATGTTAGTTCTGGTAACTACCATGGTGCCGTTAGCAGCGTCGATCTCAAACATAACTCTTCTGCCGTTGCTTACTTCAGAGATGTATACGAGAACGCCGGTGGGCTCGGGAGTTACGGGAGTATCGGGCTCATCGGGAATCTCGGGCTCTTCAACAACAGCCTCTTCGATAGTGTAAACGAAGGTACCTGCCGCTCTCATAGTCCAAAGGTTCATCTTAACGGTCTGACCTGCGGTCACAGTAAAGGTGTAGGTAAATGCCGCAGCATCCTTTACATAGCCTGAGGGAAGATCGGAAACAAGACCGCCGTCAACGTAGTGGATAACGATAGTCATATCGTAACCTGCGGTGAAGGTGTAGTACTTGTCGTGGTTGCCCTCGAAGGTAACGGTGTAGGGAAGAGTCTCAAGCACGAAGGGATCGGAGCTTGTGCCGCTACCTGCCAAAACAACGGGAGCGGTGGTGTTCTCAACGTTAAGCTCGGTAGCAACGTCTGCCTCAGCACCGAACATTGAGAGCATAGCGAAGGTAACGGTGTACTCGCCTGCTGCAAGAGTGTAGGTGTAATCCTCGTTCTTTTCAACTGCAACGCCGTTAGCGTCTTTTACTGCGGAAACGAAGAGAATACCGGAGTTGAAGCTATAGTCGCCTGCAACGGTTACGGTGAGCTTTCTGTCAGCGGTGTCAGCAGCGATCTCCTCAGCGGAGAAGTAAAGGTTGTTAGCGCCCTCAACGATGGTGGTGTTGTAATCAACGTTACCGCCGGTCTGAGTCTCGGTCCAAACTGCACCGAGGGTTGCGGAAGCAGTAGCCTCTGCCTCAACGTAGATAACTACCTCGTCGCCTGCAACGAGCGCAAGCTCAACAACGGAGTTCTGCTCAAGGATCTGAGCCTCGCCGCCGTTAATTGAGTAGGTTACAGTAACCATACCCATCATAGCAGTACCAAGGTCAAGCTTAAGAGTACCGTTTGTGATAGCGGTGTAGGTGTAGTTAACGTTTGCGCCGTTGATAGCGTTCATACCAAGGAAGAGGTTCTCAACGTTAGTCTCGGGCTCTTCGGGAATTTCAGGTTCTTCGGGAATTTCGGGCTCTTCAGCTGCCTGAAGCTCAACGTTGAGCTCCTGAGCGGTATCTGCCTGAACGCCGAACATAGAGAGGTTACCGAATGTTACGGTGTACTCACCTGCTTCAAGAATGTAGTTGTAGTTGTCGTTCTTTGCAATCTCGTTGCCGTTTGCATCAACAATGGATTTAACCCAGAGAGCGCCTGCACGGAACTTGTACTCACCTGCAACGGTGATGGTAACAACTCTGTCTGCGGTATTTGCGGTAACTTCATCAGCGGAGAAGTAAAGGGTGTTGGGGCCTGCTACGATCACGGTGGTGTAATCGGGAGTAACTTCCTCCTCGTCGCCGCCGAAATCGGGCTCGCCCTCAAAGGGAGTAAGAACAAGCTCAACGCCCATCATACCCTCGTTGGTGGTAAGGGTCTTGTTACCCTCAACCTCTGCATATGCAAAGGTAAGGCTTGCGGTAGCGCCGCCCCACTCGCCGGTGGTGATGGTGCTGATGATGATCTCATCGCCGATGTAGAAGATAGAGGTAATATCAAAGTTAGCGGTTTCGTTCCAGGACTTGTCGATGTAGTAGCCGTTACCGGTGCCGTCAGCATTGATAACGAATACGTAATCCTGCTCGCCCCATATAGCGGTCTCGGTACCTGACCAGTTGCCTGCAAGGAATGCGGTATCCTTGAATTCAACAGCCTCGGCAGCTACGGAGAAGTTGATTGCTGCTGCCTTTTCATCCCAGTCAGCAACACCGATAACAACGGACTGACCTGCCTTAACAAGGAACTTGATGGGCTGGCCGCTACCACCGTTAGAGTTGGAGGTTGCAGACTCAGCATCTGCGCCGATCATAAGCCAAGCGGTTGCAAAGTCAGAAGAAACGATTACGTAACCGTCAGCAGTAGCGGTATAGGTGAAGAATACGGGATTCCAGCCGCCAGGGAATGCGCAAACGTAATCGCCAAGTGCTACAAGCGCGTGGGGATCAGCGCCGGTGCCTGCGTGAGTATCCATATAACCGGAGCAGTTATCACACTTGTTGTCTGTATTTGTATCAACGTGGGTAAGAGCCACGCCCTCGGTTATGCCACACTCACAGGTCTTGGGAGCATAGCAGGTTGCGTCTTTCCACTCGTGTGTGTGCTCGGACTCGTCGCCGCCCTCACTGCCGCCTCCCGCGGGAGTAAGTGCGATCTCGTTGCCGTTATACATAAATGCGGTAGGCATACCGTTTGCATCGAATATAAGGTATCCGAAGTACTTGGACATGCCGGTCGGAGGTGTGTAGGGAGCATTACCGTTAAGCGAGTAGCTTATGGTGCTACCGTTAATAGTGATAGTGTAGTTGGAAACGTTTCCGCCTACGGTGTAGGTCATGGTACCGTCCTCGTTGATAACGAGTACGCCCGAGCCTGCGTTGTATGTGCCTGCAATGTTTGCAAGAACAACTGCGCCGCTCTCACCGCCGCCCTGACCGCCGTTGCCGCCGGGGCCGTCGCTGTCGGGAGTGCCGCCCTCAGCGTAAGAAACGTTGATTACCCAAGTGTCTTTGGATGTTGCTGCAATGTAGAATTCAAGAGTCTCGCCCTCTGCGATGTAGTAGGAAGTGGTTGCGCCACTGAGGTTGTCGTAGAAGTCAATGTCGGGAGTCTCTCTGCCTGCCTTAACGATACCAAGGCCTGCGGGAAGCTCAAAGGTGTAGGTACCGGACTTAGTTGCGGTGTAGGTGTACTTATCTACATCCCAGATGTAAGTGTCGGTAGTAGCTACGTTAATGGTAGTTTCGGTGTTTTCGCCAAGCTCGGGAGCCTTCTCGCCCTCAATGATAAGGGTGATCTGCTTGGTGATGCCTGCAAGCTTGATGGTCATGGTGTACTCACCGGGATCTCTCATCTTGATTTTAAGGCATCCGATATATGCGCTGTAACCGTTGAGCATTTCGTCAACAGAACCGGGAGTCATGTACCATGCCTTTGCATCGGAGGTGGGATCAAGGTTCTCAAACGTAAACTCAAAGTCTTCGGTATCGATGAAGTTGAAGCTTGCGAAAGAGGGAATGGGGTTACCAAGACGGAAGTATACGTACTCGCCTTCCTGAACGGTGATGGAATCACCAAGAAGGGTCTCGGAGATGATCTCCCACTGGTATGCCTCGGGGAAATCATGCTCGGTTACGTGGTAGAACTCAAATCCAACGGGGATGAGAGATTCCTTGGGATAAGGAGTAGTGAAGGTTCTCTCGCCGGAGGTCTGGAATACCTCGTAGGTGTAGTAGGTGGGGTTAGCGTTGTTACTCTTGATAACGGTCTCGTTGCCGTTCTCATCAGTGGTGTAGATAAGGTCGTTCTCAGTGTTACCCTCGTTGGTATAAGCGTACTGCTTATTCTGGAACTTAGCGTAGTTGATAACGAAGTCCTCGTTTACGTAGAACTCAACCTCAACCTCACAAAGGAGAAGGTCACGGTTCAAAAGTGCGCCGCCGCTGGTAACTTCGTTCTTTGCCCAGTAGGTGTAAGAGAAGGTGTAAGCGCCGGTCTCTGCATCGTAGTTCATCACAACGTTGCTTACGTGGCCCTCATTAACGCTCTCGTTAGTCATAAGGTCGTAGAAGTTGTAGAGAGTTTCTGCAAGAGTAGTGGTGTTATCATACTTGGATTGGAGAATGTCACCGGGAAGGTAGTTGTAGCCGTTAAGCTTTGCGGGGTCGCCGTCGATCTCGTCAAGAACGTAGCCGTTAACGTCCATCTTGCATCCGAAGATCTCACTCTCGGAGATGCCCTCAAACCACTGCTGCTCGCCGCCGATAAGGTCGCCGTCAGCGTTGTAGTCCTTGATGAAGAAGTAGGACTGGTCGTTACCGAGAACGAAGTAAACGTCATCCTTGCCTGCTGCAAGAAGAACGAGGCCGTCGGGCTCGCTACCGTTGTATACGATCTGGTTGTGAAGAACAGAACCGGTAAGAACCTTATAGTTGTTAGCAACTGCAGCCTTAAGAACTGCCTCGATGCTTGTCATATCAACGTCGAATACCTTAGCATCACAGATCATGCAGTAGCCTGCATCGTTGATCTCGTGTGCCGCCTTGTCTGCAACCTGAACGCCGTGCTCGCAAAGAGCCGCGTGCCAGTGATACTCACCGTCACTTGTCCACTCGGTGGAGTAGTAGTGCTCGTGGATATCCTCGATTATGTAGTTACAAACGTCACATCTGCCGTCGTTTTCAGCATCAACGTGATCTGCGCGGTTTGCACCTACAACAAGGTGTCCGCAGCTTGCATCATTCCAGTGCTGGGTGCAGTTTGCAGTCCAGTCCTCGGAATAGGTGTGGTCGCAGGATTCGTATTCACATACGTCACATGCGCCATCGTTGTTTTTGTCTACGTGGTTATACTTCGGCATGGGAGCATCCTCGCAGTCGCACGTAGGTTCATACCAGTGTCCCTGTGCGTCGTTAGACCAGGTTTCGCTAAAGGTATGAACGTGTTCCTCTTCGCCACAAGCCGCCAATACACAAACGACAAGTACAAGGCAAAGAAGGATCGCCAAAAGTCTCTTTTTCATGATTAAGAGCCTCCTTTTATATATTTTGTTTTATAACAATCAAGTTGGGGGAAGATTGAATATTCTGCATAATGCATATTTATTCGCATTTTTATGCATTTATATGCAATCTTGATAAACAATTTTAGCACAATATATATTTAAAATCAATACTTATTTTAATTTTGTGCATAAAATTCATTAAATTCGGCATTTTTAACCAATATTAACAATATTTTTTGTAACACTTGAATTAAAAATGAACGCAACTTTAAATAAAACTAAAAGGTGGTACAGGGGAAATTAGTTTTTCTCGTAGTACGCGCAAGCAAACAGCCAGCCTGAATCACCAACAGCCTGGTAATAGTTACCGTTTACCGGTGCTTTTTCAAGCGAGCCAAGGCCGTCGTAGAAATACTGGTTGTTGAAGCAGTAACCAAGCAGGAAGTCGCGCAGCTCCTCAGTAACAGGAACAAGTCCGTCGGAGTTTGCGTATGCCTGGTAGCCCTCAAATCCCATAAGCTCTTCGGGGCATCTTTCACAACCATCAAGGCATTTCGTACAGTCATCTGTACAAGCTCCTGCGTTTCCGTCCGGATGGCACGGGCAGGTCTTCAAGCAGTAGTATCCGTAGCTGCACATGGTAGAGTAGCCGTAGATAAAGTGCCTGTAGTCCAGTCCGTTAATGTTATACTTTATCAGGTCTGTTCCTTGGCCCATCGTTCCCAGGGACGCAAATGCGTTTGATGTGAACCTTGTAGCCTTGGTCATGTACGCGTAAAGTATCGGACCGTATCCGCCTGTTTCAGGATACTTTTCAATGTCGTAAACGTGATAGAAACCGTCGCCACCGTGCTTTTTCTCCCAGAGTTTATACTTGTTCTGGTCAAAAACGTAGGTGTTGCTTCCGTTGAGCTGGTACTCAGGGTTAGCAATAGTGTATTCGCTCTTGTCATACTCGTGATCAGCTACGTCGAAATCGGAGAAATCGTATTCAGGTATTGCCTGGCCGGTAACCTTACCAACGTAGTTAAGCTCGAACTCACCGTTTCTCTTTACCGCAAAGGTTACGGAAATGGGGTAGGAATTGTTCTTCGAGTCTGCCTTGATGGCAAAGGCGTAGGTGGCTTGGCCGCCCGAGCTTATGTTTTCTTTAGCTATCTGCACCGAGAACACGAAGTTCAGTGTGTAGCTTCCAACGGTTCCGCCGTCATTAACTGTACGGATAAAGTATCTGTACTGTGTATGTCCGCCGTAAACGTCAACGTAGGGGTTGATGTCGTCTGCAGTAGTGTCAGCCCAGCTTTCAATGGAGTAAGTTCCGCTTGTTTCGGGAGCATACTGGAAGTAGATAACGTCATCGGGGCTGTTAAGAGTTGCGGAGTAAACTCCGGTCTTCTTAAACGTCTTGCAGTCGTAAATACCCGTACCGTTTCCTCCCATCCTGTTAAGAGTGTAAAGGTCAATGGTAATGGTACGGTTTTCGTTGGTAGCATAGTGCTCGTTGGGATTGTAAGTGTATTCGTTGGGCACTGAAGAGAGGGTAACGCGGTAGTCGCCGTCAAGGCCGTCTATCTTCGCAATGCCAAACTCATTGAACTTAGCGGTGTGGATACTGAATCCGTCATTCCAGTGGGCATACATTTCCATTCTGGGACGGTATGATTTTCCGTCTGCGAGAAGGGTAACTGTAAAGTCGTCGGAGGGGTCGTCGTTCATGGTAGGAGGAATGAACTCGCCACTGCCGGTACCTGTATTACCGCCGCCGATTATACCGCCGCCGGTGATACCCTGCTGATATTCACCCGAGCAGGCGAAAAGAGAGAATGCGGTTATCAGAACGAGCATCAGTGCAGTTATTCTTTTGAATTTTTCCATTATTTCTCTCCTTTCGTTTTCTGCGCTACTTTTTTCATTTTTCTTCTCTTGCGAATTCTGATCTTTCTTACAAGAATATCAAGCACAAACAGGCAGATCGCAATTATAAGCAACGGAATAACGTAGCTCTGCTTGTAAGTTGTGATCTCGTTCTTGTTGTGTGAAAGATCGGGGATTCCGTCGCTTGTAACGGTGCCGTTTCCTCTCATAAATTCATATATCGAATATTTATCAAAGGAAGCAAATGCATCGTATTCGGGTAAATGCGCGATGTCAAACGACGTTACTTCTGTGTAAGACTGAGGTGCGCCCTTGTACGTATAGGTAGTTTCTATAATGTACGTTCCGGTAAGACCCGTGTCAAAGCTGTAGAAGAATCTCGGTGAGTCAAACGTCATATCTCTGCGAAGCACTCTGCCGTCGGGCAATGTGATCTTAAGAGTTGCGGATGAGTCGAGCTCCGAACGAAGAACACTGGGAATTACCTCGATCAGTGCATCCTTAGAGTCTGCATCAATATAAACTGAGTACGGGCTCTCGATGTTCTGCTTGGGGCGAGATGCAGTAAGCATATTGGATATGAGCTTGGTTTGTTCGTCAAGCGACCAACCGCCACCTATCCAGCTTGATGCAAAAGTAGTTGTAAAGCTACTTACTCGGCCGTTACCGTGTGAACGGTATGAATAAAGGGGAATAGTGTAGTCGTGGCCACCCTTTGTGTAAACGATCTTGATAGGCGTTGTTGCATCGTATTTTTCAATAGAAGCAATATACGTCTTTACGTTGTCAAAGGATTTGATGCCGTTAACTACTTCGTCATTATACTTTGAAATAAGAACAGGGGAATCCTGAGCGATGATAGCATCAACCATATCGTCTGCCATATCGCCGAAAAGAACGATCTTGTCAACGTCCTCGGGTCTCATTATCTCGTATATCTTACCGCCGCCGCTTGTTGCAACGGAAGTAAGTGCATTCTTGCCGTCGTTACCGTCGGAGTATATGTAGGTGTTGATAGCCGAAACGGATGCGCCCATCAATCTGAGCTCTTGTGCCACGGATGCCGCGGTCTTTTCGCTCTCAAAGCTGAAACCGTCTGAGATGACCATAACCTGATTCTCAGCAAGGTTAAGAGTTTCTACCTTCTTGAGCGCTTCTTCAAGGCCCTTGGCAAGATCTGTACCGTGCTCGGTAGTAAGACTGTCTATGTACTGAATGAGGTCATCCTTGCAGTCCTTAACCTTTCTCGGAGTCTGAACGTGAATGTCACCCGAGTAGGTTATAAGGCAAACGTAGTCCTCGTTGTCAAGCACTGAGAGAAGTCTGATCGCCGCCTGCTTTGCAACGGTAAACTTTGAAGCCATGAACATACTGTGAGATATGTCGAGAACTATAGTGTAGAGTCTACCGGAACGGTTAATGCTACCGTATTCAACGGGGAGCAGCTCTTTAAGTGAGTTAACAACTCTGCTATCCGAGTTGATGTGGAGCTTAAGATCTCCAAAGGTCAGAAGGCTCTTGCCGTACTGTGAAATAACCAGGTCGAGGTTATTAACGAATGCGTTGGCATTCTTCATAAGTGAATCGATGTTGGTTACGTCAAAGTTGGAGAGGATGATCTGATCGTAAAGAACAAGTTCCTCAACAGTGAAGGGTACTAAGCTTGCGCCTTTAGAAAGGGAAAGCGTGTAGCTGTTGATCTCAGCCTTTTCGCCGTAAGCCTTTTCGATAAGACCTATATCAGCTGTGTTGCCTGTTATGTGAAGTATCTTCTCCTTAACAGAGATGTTCTGAGTAAATGTGTAAGTGTTGTTGTAAGGGGAAATATCACCGTCGGAATAAACCTCAGCCATATAGTCCATCGAATAGTCCTCGGTGGGCTTTGTATCGTCAGAGGTGTTATACCATAGGTTAAGAGGAAGCGTGAACAGTCCAGCCTCTACAACGTAGCTTGTGTTGTCTACGTTGATAAGCTGGTATTCTTCGGGAGTTTCACCCTCGCCAACGTGCTTTCTGCCATAAAGCTTTACGGTGATCGTTGATGGGGTTGAGGTCTGGATCAGCAGTTTAACCTCGTTCTTGCTACCGTAGTAGCAGGATTTGAGGTACTCTGCATTCATAAGCTGAACCTCTTCCTCGCCTTCCTCAAGGGAGTTGTCAAGGAATATTGCATCGATCTTGATTCCGTTGTCAGTAAGTCTGCCAACTGTAGATGCAATAGAGCCGGAGCTCTCGGTAACTGTGTCGTTACCGTCGGTAATAAGAATTACCTTTTTGAGGGTATCACCCTTGAAAAGTGTTTCAACGTGGTTAAGCGCCTTAACAATGTCGGTCTGGCTTGTGTCAACCTCAGCTTCCTTAACAGATTTGATCTGTCTGCCGGGAGAGGTGAGTACGACCGAGTCCTTTCCGAAACAAACAACGCCGAGCTTAGTGTTCTGGGGCAGGTTTTCCTTGATCTGTGAAATGTAATCGTCGATCTGATCGAGATTTCTCTCAGAGGAGTAGGAAACGTCTGCAAGAACGTAAACCGTTGTCTTTGTAACAAGGGTTGTGTGTGCAAGTCCTGCAACTGCAAGGCTCACGAGCAACACGATCGCGATATGCAAAACAAGTGATATATTCCAAGCAATGCTCTTGTTATCCTTATTCTTAGCAATAAAGAAGGGAATGATCACCGCTGCAAGAACGGGAATCGCGATAAGGAGGAGCCACGGATTATCGAAGCTGATATTTCTCATAAATATAAACCCCCCAATCCGCGATAAATAAAAGTAATAGTGCTATGAAGAGAACTGTAATAGGATCAAATTCTCCGTCAATGTTTGCATCCACTCTCTCACCCGAGAGGGAGAATGTTGCGCCCTCCTCCGCGGGAGCACTTTCCTTAAGATCCGCAGCGGAATAAATGTTGTAAACACTGCTTGCGCCTGCAACCTTAAGTTCAATTTTGTATGTTCCGATCTCGTCGAGATTAAGCACTGCGGATGATCCGTCTGTTTCAAGATAAATATCCTTGCCGGAGGGGGATGTTACCGTTATGGCGCTTGCGTTTGCAACGATATTAACAAGAGCATCCTCGCCAACGGTGTAGTTGGATTTATCAACAATGTCGGGGAAGCAGTACTGAAGCAGGTTTCTCATCAACATAACGTAGTTTGTTGAGAGTGCAATATCAGATTCGTTAAGGCTGAATCCGAAAACTACCTGGCGGTTGCCAAGACCGTTCGCACCTGCAAAGATCAAGGGATTGGAATCATAGGAGTAAAGAGTATAGTGGCTGAGATATATTCCGCTGAACTTAAGGTAGTTTGCAACGTAAATATCTCCGTCATCAAGTCCGGCAAGCAACTTTCTTACTTGGGTCGATGTGTTAGAGGAGATCTGGATAGGCTCAGGGCTCGGTAGCTGTACCGAGGTCTTAACGCTGAATCCGGAGTTCTCGATGTTCTTCTGCGGGTTGATAAGCCAAACCGCACCGTCAGGAAGCACTGAGGGGGAGTAGTTGTCAAAAATGTAAAGACCAAACTTCTCGGTCATAGTCTCGTACTCCGAAGAGGAAACGACCTTAATGTCAGAGTCGATAAGTGCGTCGATTACAGCCTCAAGGAAGAATCCTGTATCGCTCACGATAAGAATGCTGTAGCTCTTGTCGCTCTTGAGGTTATAGGAGGTAACCGAGTTGTCGAGCATATATGCGTCTTTCTCTGCAAGCTCAACTGTGAATGATTCGAATGAATCAACGTCTGCCGAGATATTAAACTCTGTGGCAACACCTGCAGTCAGGGATACGGTCTCGGTTGCAACGCGCTTTCCGTTAACGATAAGGTTTACCTTAGCATCCTTCGTGTCAATATAGGATATTGCCTTAGCAGTAACGGTAAGTTTATTCTGCGCGTGAGTGTGTACTGCATCATATACTGCCGTATTGCTCGTTCGTTCGTTGGCAACGTTGATTATTTTCTCAACGTTTTTATGCTCCTCATAGCTCTTGTCTGTTACAAGGTATATGAGGGAAGAGTTTTCTTTGTCAAGCATCTCCTGTGCAGTGTTAAGCACAGATTTGTGATCTGCTGTTGTTTGCGTGGGCTCTGTTTTTTCAACAAGCTCGATCGCAACGTCCTTATTCGTTACAGATTCAAATATAACAACAGATTCGCCGGAAACGGAAACAAGTGTGTATGAGCTTCCGCGCTTGGACTTCTTGATTACGTTAACTATTTCGTCCTGTGCACGTTCAAATCTTGTCTCACCGTCCTCAACAGTGTTCATACTGCTCGATGCATCAAGCACGAAGCAATAGTTTTTCGCTGCGTTGGGAAGCACGATGATCGGATGTGCAAGCACGAGGGTTATGAGTATAACCGTAAGTATCTGCAAAAGAAGTGCGATCAGGCCGGTTATTCCGCTCAAAGGATTTTTGCGCTTCAGGAACTTGTCGCTCAGATTCCAAAGATAGGTTGAGGTAACCGTCTGCTCTGTGTATTTGCTGGTTAGTATGTAGATAAGGATAATAACAGGAATGGCTAATAAGCCCAGGAGGGCGAGAGGATATGTAAAACTCATTTCAGCACCTCCATATCTGTCAGATTACCGAAGAATACGTCGGAAAGCTTCTGGTGGGCAGGCACGAGCATATAAAATCCCCCTCTTGCCTCACAGTAGTTCTTGATTCTTTCAGTAACGAATTTAAGCGCCGCCTTGTAGGCATTGATACGGTCGCGGTCAACTTTTCTGCGGAAGATCTTGAAGCCGTTCTCAGAGTCGAAAAGGTGTACCTTTCCTCTGAACTGAGGGTTCAGTTCCTCTCTTGAGAGAATCTGAATGCAAACAAAATCTCTCTTCTGCTCTGCAAATCTGTCAATAGCGCGTTCGTATTCATCTTCGGTAAGGAAGTCGGATATAAGTATGGAATATCCGTCGCCCATGCCTACCTTTGAGGTCATGATTGCCTCGCCGATCGCTGCGTCAGAGGTAAATTCGATTTCATTAAGTTGGTTTACGTAGTTAAGGTAGGATTCTTTACCCACCATGCCGGTGATCACTTCTTCGACTCTGTTGCCGTGAATCACATAGATAGATACCTTATCCATCTCCGCTACCGAGAGGTATGCAAGTGCGGCTGCAAGGCGAACTGCCTGCATAGATTTCTCCGTGTTTCCGTACTGCATAGAACGGCTTGCGTCAATATAGATCTTGGTATGCATCTGTCGTTCGTCAAGGTACAGCTTCTGATAAAGCTTGTCAAATCGTGCGTAAACGTTCCAGTCAATCTTCGTAATATCGTCGCCGGGCTGATAATCTCGGTAATCCGAGAATTCACAGGACGATCCGAAGGTTTTTGCTTTGTGGTTTCCGCCAAACATTCCGGCAATATTATTTCTGAGGACGGTTTCTAAGGCCTCTATCTCCGAGAGAAACGCCTCGTCTATTACCATTTTTCCCATTTAGCGAACCTTTTTAGTTTCCTTTACGAGCATAGAAATAACCTTGTCAACGTTGAGCTTCTCGTTAACAGCGGCATAGTTAACCTTGATTCTGTGTCTGAGTACGGGAGCTGCAAGCTCTTCGATATCTTCGTATGAAACGTTGTATCTGCCGTGCATAAGTGCGCGAACCTTTGCCGCAGTGATAAGACCCTGTGCAGCTCTGGGAGATGCACCGTACTTAACGTACTTCTTGCAGGAGGAGGGGCTGCCGTCAAGCTCGGGGTGAGTGTTGGAAACAAGGTCAACGGTGTAGTTGAGAATGTCGTCAACAACAGGAACTGTGGATGCAAGTGCTCTCATCTCAAGGATCTCTTCGCCGTTAATAACTGCCTCTGCAGTCTCCGCCATGGTGATCTGTGTCATTTTAACGATAGAAGCAAGGTCATCGGCAGAGGGGAAGCCAACGATAAGCTTGAACATGAAACGGTCCATCTGTGCTTCGGGAAGGGGGTATGTACCGTCCTGCTCGATGGGGTTCTCGGTTGCAAGAACGAAGAAGGGCTCTTCGATCTTGTAGGAAGTGTTTGCAATAGTAACCTTGTGCTCCTGCATTACCTCAAGCATCGCAGACTGGGTCTTGGGAGTTGCACGGTTGATCTCGTCCGCAAGAACGAGGTTAGCAAATATAGGACCGCGGCGGAAAACGGTGTTGAGTCTGCCGTTTTCATCCTTCTCGATAACGTTAGTACCTGTAACGTCAGAAGGCATAAGGTCGGGGGTGAACTGAATTCTGGAGAACGGAAGAGAAAGAACTCTACCGAGAGAACGTACAAGACGGGTCTTACCAACTCCGGGTACACCCTCGAGAAGTACGTTACCGCCTGCTACGATAGCGATAATTACGTTTTCAATTATTTCGGACTGTCCTACAACGTCCTTAGCAATTTCATTCTTGATCTTAGCTACCTTTTCGCTGAACATCTTTACTCTTTCGATCTCAGCAAGGTTTTCAATGTTTGTGTTGTTCATACGTTTATCCTCTTATTCTTTCTCTTTGTTGTCAAATCCGTTATAAAGGATCGCGAAGTATTTTTCAAGCGCATCCTTTTCTTCCTTGGTGTAGCTCTCACCAAGTGTTTTATTGAACATTAATTCATAGTATTTGTCGAGTATTACGCCGTACTCAACGTATGTATTGGAATTGGGATCGTAAACGAGGTCGTCGCTTCCGTAAACCGTACCGTTACCGATACCGCCCATTCCGGGACCGCCGCCGCCCTCATCGTCGCCTGTGCTTGATTCGTAAAGATTAGGTCTTTCAAATGCCGGGCGAGCCATTCCAAACAGGCTGCATATCTGTGTTACCGCATTTTCGCCGGTATCTGTGCTTGCTTTATGCTGATTCATTGCATCAACAAGCTTCGGATATGCCGTCTGGATCAGGATATCAAGCTTTGCATACGTTTGCTCATATCCAACAAACTCAATAATGCTTGCAAGCGAATAGAGATTGTAGCTTTCGCTGTCGGTTGCCGCTGCGGGAACAGGGTCAAGTGTTGAAGGAGCAAGTGCGATAAGCTCCAGGTAAAGGTCGTTATCCGTCGGCAGATTGGCCTCAATAAGGGCGAGCTGTATGCTCTTAGCGCATTCCTGCAGTGCCGTTGCCAAAGCTTCGCGTCTTTCTTCCTCGGAAACGTCTTCGACCTCTCCATCTTCGTTGGTAGTTGTCTTGGGCACTTCAAACGCAAGGAGGAAATCCTGATAATTGTCAAAAACGGTTGAATCGTAGTAATTCAGTGCCTTCGCAAGCTCTTTTGCAGGCTTTGATTCAAATCCCCAAAGCGCCACGATGAATTCGCATGCCGCAGATGAATCGTCCGTCTGTTTCAATATGTTGATAAGCGCCGTGTTGATCGAGGCATCTCTTTGTGCGGTTGTTGTTGCAACCTTGAGTTCGTCGATCATTGTGTCTATCGCAACAGCTACGTTCTCTCTGTACGGCTCGTACATATTGGATGCTCGAACTCGTTTGCTAAGCTCCTCGAGTGCGGTTATCTGTGTTGCTGATACCTCGAAAGGAACTGTTTCGATGGGCTCCGGCGGTTCTTTCGGCGGCTGCACTACAAAAGCGCTGACCATCAGTGCAATTCCTGCCAGTGCCGCAGTAAAGCAGATGATAAATCCTCTCTCCTTTGTTGCTTGCTTTGATACCTTCTGGAGTGCCGCTTTTGCATCATCTCTTTGCAGCTGATACATTGTCGCTGTTTCTTTTCGGTATTCGATCATTGTTTGCACCTTTTCGTTCAGTGCAAAGTTCCGGTCAAGCGATCTTGCAAGTTTCAGAGTGCCCCTGACCTTAAACAGAAGGAAAATAGCACCGGTACAGAAAGCCGTTGTGAGCGACGCTAAAATCAGGATCGCTAACGTATAGTCGCTTTTTGTCAGCTTAAATATGATAAGCGGTATGGCAAATGCAGCCATGCCGGCGCTCAATCCAAGTAAAACGGATTTTATTACAGCGGAGCATATTTTTTTCAGTTTGATTCGTGTGAATAAATTGCTCATTTGATGTCCTTTCGCGCAGATTATGTAAATATACGCGCACCACAAATATTTTCATAAAGTAAACGCGTATAAAATATTTATACAGTATAACATTTTATCACAAATAATGAATTTTGTCAATATAGTGGACATGTGTAAACAAAGGCGAATTGAAACAATTTTTTTAGTAAATTGCATAATTTTTGTTAAAATACAACAAAAAAGAATAAAATCTTGGAAAAAATGAATTTATTCGTGAGGGAAAATTTAAAGATAAGCGCTGATTCTATTAATTTTAAATTTGTAAAACGAAAACAGCTGTTTTTGATAAACAGTACATTTTAATATTCATTTTGTTTGGCATAAAATAATAATTATGCGTTTTAATTCGCAACAAAAAAGAAAAAAGCACCTGCGTTTACAAGTGCTTTTTCTGTGAAGGGGCGATAAAAAAGATATTTTTGATTTTTAATCGATGGATTTGAACCCAAATATAATTTAATGCTTTTCGACCAGCGGGAGAAAAGCTACATCAGAACCTTTTCACTATTCACTTTTACCTATTACCTAATCGACAAGTTTCGTAAGTGAAGAGTGAAAAGTGAAGAGTTAAGAGTGAAGAAGTAAAAAACGACAAGCTTCTGTCGAAACTTGTCGATGTTTGGCCTACCCGAACAGATTCGAACTGTTGACCTTCAGAGTCGGAGTCTGACGCGCTATCCAGCTGTGCCACGGGTAGAAATATTCTGTTGGCTAATAGATTTTAGCACTAAAAAGTTGTTTTGTCAATATTAATTCTTCGCCCTATATCGCGCGGCAAAAAAACGGCTTGACAATTAAAAGCTGCAATAGTATAATAAATAAGCACGTTTTTGGTGCATGTTTGAAACTGAATTTTGAGGAAAGGGAAAAGTTATGGATTTGAATTTAATATTCTTTGTTGTCAGCGTTGGGTTCGGTATAAGCCTTGCGGCAGATGCTTTTTCCGTATCCTTGGCGAACGGTCTTAACGAGCCGAATATGAAAAGATCAAAAATGCTTGGTATTGCGGGTGTTTTTGCGTTTTTTCAGGCACTTATGCCCTTTATCGGCTGGCTTCTTTTAAAAACACTCGTTGGCTTGTTCCATAAGCTTGCTTTCGTTATTCCTTGGGTAGCGCTCGCGCTCCTTTCATTTATCGGTATCAAGATGCTGATAGACGGAATTAAGAATAAGGAAGAAGAGGGGGGCAAAAAGGTTGGCATACTCGGCCTTCTTGTGCAGGGTATTGCAACCTCTATAGATGCGCTCTCCGCCGGCTTCGGCCTTGAGGAGTATAACGTTTGGGAAACGCTTATATCCGTTTCCATCATCGGACTTATCACGTTTGGCATTTGTGTTGCAGGTGTTGTGATCGGTAGGAAGTTCGGCACTCACCTTGCAGGAAAGGCTTCGATACTCGGCGGTATTATTCTCATTATTATCGGAATCGAGATATTCATCAAGGGTATATGGTTCTGAGTGTTGGCAGAATATTCGTAAAATAACTGAGGTGTTCATATGATTTTTGAAAAAAAGATAGTCGGTATGTATCGCTCCTGGCTTCATTCAAGATGCGATGATACAGGGAAGGTATATTATTTTACAGCCAAAGACTTTGAGGGGCTTGATGCAAAGCCTTTTACCTTCAGATCTGAGCAGGGAGCACTGTTGAAGGGATATTTCTATTCGTACAGCGGATATGATGCATCTCGCCTCATAGTGTTCGACCACGGCCACGGTTCGGGCCACACAGCTTATATGAAAGAGATCGAGAAGCTTTGCCGCGCAGGATTCAGAGTGTTCTCCTATGACCATACCGGTTGTATGGAATCCGAGGGAGAAAGCACAAGGGGATTTGCTCAGTCGCTTTCCGACCTCAATGCTTGTATTACAGCCCTTAAATCAAGCGAAGAAGCGAAAAACGTGTCCATCTCGGTAATGGGTCATAGCTGGGGTGCATTCTCAACCCTAAATATTTCTGCTATACACAAGGATATCACTCATATCGTTGTATTATCCGGTTTTCTCTCGGTTGAGAGAATTGTAAATCAGAACTTCCCGGGACTTTTAAAGCCCTATCGCAAGAGCATTCTTGCAATTGAAAGAGAAAACAACGCGCAGTATCTTGAATATGATGCGGTACACTCGATCAGGGAATCCGGTGTTAAAGCGCTTCTTATCTATTCTGATAACGACAAGCTCGTTAACGCAAAGTGCCACTTCGAGCCTCTTAAGGCGGCATTTTCAGATTGCGAGAACGTAAAGCTTATTCTCACTCACGGCAAGGGGCATAATCCCAATTATACCTGTGAGGCTGTTGAGTATATGGGCAAATTCTTTGCCGATCTTGGAAAAAGAACCAAGAAGGGCGCGCTTAATACTGAGGAAGAGAAGAAAAACTTTATTGCAGCATATGACTGGAATAAGATGACAGAGCAGGATGAAAACATCTGGAGCGAAATAATAGCTCACCTTAATAAATAGTAGAAAGGACTTGCGTTGATTATATGCAAGTCCTTTTCTTTATTCGTTTACTTTATTTATATAGTTAATAAGATCGTCAAAGTTGCCGTGCGGATATTTGTCTATATCCAGGTTGTTTGTGTTGATAAGACATTCCGTTATAAGAAATACTTTTAGGCCAAGCGTCCTTGCGATCATATCCTCCTCAACGTCGTTTCCAACCATAATACATTCGTCAGCCGTTGCGCCAAGCCTTTCCATAACGTCAAGGTAGTAGTCGGTGTTCGGCTTGCAGTGGGTGCTGTCCTCATATGTTGTATAAAACTCAAAGTCAGTCTCGTCAAGGCCTGCCCATTTTATCCTCTTTTTAGTTGCAATTTTTGGAAACATCGGGTTCGTTGCAATGGCAAGAGTGTAGCCATTGGATTTTAATTCCTTAATGATCTCGTATATTCTCTTGTCAGGGCGGGTAACGATGCTGATCTTATCAAAAGAGGTCTCGTAAAAGCTATCAAAATCGGCCTTGTGGGAGAGAATTTCTTCACCGCAGATTTTAGAAAAACTTTCCCAAAATATCTGCTCGTTCGTGTGACTGCCGTCATTTTTTACCATTTCTCTCGAACTTTGCCAGATCGCGCCGCCAATCTCTTTTGCGCTGTATCCAAGATGTGCAACGTGCTTTGCGAGTGAGTGAAAGTATGTGGAAAAGAATTTATCCTGATCCATCGGCAAAAGAGTGCCGTCAAGATCAAAGAGTATGTATTTTATCATTTGATGATTCACCTCGTTTTGTTATCAGTATTCTATCATAAGCAATCTTTTCTGTCAATGCCTTGGGAATATATGCTAGAAAACCGCGGCAAAAAATATGCAATCATATGAAAAGAATTAAAAATTCTTAAAAGACGTGACAAAATATGGAATAGGTGCTATAATGATTACACGATAAGTTCACTATAACATTTTTAGTGTTGACTTAAAAAACAAAGAAGGAGATTTGTTATGAAAAAGTTTTTGTCAGTTGTTCTTGTATGCGCAATGCTCTTTGGTTGCGTTATTTCTCTTGCTTCCTGCGGCAATAAGCCCTCCGGCAAGTATCAGAACAAGGTAGAAGTTCTTGGCCAGAGCGTAACCACAACCTACAACTTCAAGATCAGAAAGGTTATCGTTACCGTTGAGACCGAGATCCTTGGCAGCGTTGAGACCGTGGAGAACGAGTATAAGTACAAGGTAAACAAGAAGGATGACGGCACTCTTACGATCGATCTTACCGGCGAGGTTGACGGCGAAGAGAAGACTCAGACCTACACCTACGAGAAGGGCGACGATTACATCAAGATCGGCGGCATACAGTACAACAAGGTTAAGTAATACGTGAAAGCGCAGGCAAACGCCTGCGCTTTTTGTTTTGAAAAAACAAGCGAAAATTATATAAAAATATCAAAAATATGCTGATTTTGTTTGTTTTTTACCGTAACGGAACATTTGCTGTAACGATATCGCGCCTCTGTGAATAGTATATAAAAAGCGCTTTTTGGGGGATGCATGGACTGTCTTGTAATTAATCAAAATAAAATTAAAATAACTTTGACTTCATCGGAATTGAAGAAATACGGATTATGCTTTTCCGACACCGCGCCGCTTGATACGGTTGCCGATCGCTATTGGCAAATAATAGACGCCGCTTTAAAAATCAAGCCGGGTTTCACCGTTGGTGAGCGGCTTTTGATTCAGAGTTATCCTGTTGAGTCGGGCGCGGAGCTTTTTGTAACAAAGCTTGGTAAGTCATGTGATGCTGTTGAAAAATCGCCGCCCAAGGCTCAAACCTCTATGATACTTGCCTCAAGGAGTGCTATGTTTCCGTTTGATAGCTTTGATGAGCTTGTGAATGCTGTGCTTCATGTTTCAGCAGCCTTGTGTCATAACAGCTCCCTTTACTACTCTGATGACGGTGTTTACTACCTGTTTTGCGAGGAGCGAACCTTTGTTGGCGTATGTTCGTATACGTATAGACTTGCGGAGTTCGCAAAACCGATACCTCCTATTATGCATTCCTACGTTATAGAGCATTCTGAAATTATCATATCAAAAAATGCATTATCGGAGTTATGCGGTATTAAAAAAGAAAAAAGCGATTGATCGGCATTGTCCGATCAATCGCTTTTTATCACTTCTGTGACTTTTCTATATCCGAGATCATATTAACTCGCTCTCTGTGTCTGCCGCCGTCCTCGAATTCTGCTCCAAGGAAGGCGAAAAGGATATCTTCTGCAAGGCATTCGCCAACAACTCTTGCGCCAATGCACAAAACGTTTGCGTCATTGTGTATTCTTGTCATTCTTGCCGAGAATGTGTCTGAGCATACCGCCGCTCTGATTCCGTTATATTTGTTTGCGCACATTGACATTCCGATACCTGTACCGCAAATGAGAATACCGTATGCGCCGCCGTCAAGTGCGAGAACTTCCTCACATACCTTAGATGCGAAGATGGGGTAATGGCAAGAAGCCTCGGAGTCAGTACCCATATCGGAAACCTCATAACCGTTTTTAGTAAGGTGATCCTTGATGTACTCTTTAAGTGTGTAGCCGGCACTGTCAGCGCCGATAATAATTCTTTTCTTTTCCATTTTTTAATCCTGCTTTTCTGAGTTTATTTTTTCGAGGCGTTCTCTTTCCGCCTGGGGAAGTCTTAAATATGTTGCCGTGATTTCAGAATCGCTGACCGCCTGTCCGTTTTTATAGCGCCTGTATGCGATCTTAGCAACGGAATATGCGTTTTCCAAAACAAGAAGATCTGGGGTTTTCTTAAAAGCAATACCGTTCTTCGTAAGGCCCTTTGCGGTGACCTCGTATCCGTCGCCGGAAAGGTATATATCCTCGTTATATTC
>JAZLCY010000055.1:0-3596 GCA_045614485.1 Eubacteriales bacterium | reverse complement strand
CCCACACTTTCAGCGAGTATCTTCTGATACCCGGCTACACCGACGAGCGCTGCATTCCGCAGAACGTTAGTCTTAGAACACCTCTTGTTAAGTATAAAAAGGGCAAAGAGGAATGTCCCATTTCTCTTAATATCCCTATGGTTTCGGCTATCATGCAGTCTGTTTCGGACGACAAGATGGCAATTGCTCTTGCAAAGGAGGGCGGTATGTCCTTCATTTACGGCAACCAGACCGCTGAGGACGAGGCGGCAATGGTGGCAAGAGTTAAGGCGTATAAGGCAGGCTTCGTTGTGAGCGACTCCAACCTTACCCCCGATATGACGCTTAATGACGTTCTCGCCCTTGTTGAAGAGAACGGACACAGCACGATGGCTGTTACCGAGGACGGCACAGCGCACGGCAAGCTTGTTGGTATCGTTACCGGCAGAGATTACCGCGTTAGCCGTATGACAGGCGACGAGAAGGTTTCCTCCTTTATGACCCCCCTTGATAAGCTCGTTACAGCACCCGTTGGCACAACTCTCAAGCAGGCAAACGACATTATCTGGGATCACAAGCTCAATTCCCTTCCCATCGTTGACGAAAACGGCAATCTTAAATATTTCGTATTCCGCAAGGACTACGCACAGCATAAGGAAAACCCCCTCGAGCTTCTTGATAAAAACAAGAGCTATATGGTTGGCGCAGGTATCAACACCCGTGACTATGAGAAGAGAGTGCCCATGCTCGTTGAGGCAGGAGCTGACGTGCTTTGCATCGACTCCTCCGAGGGCTACACCGTTTGGCAGAAGAAGGCTATTGAATTTATAAGAGAAAAGTACGGCAATACCGTTAAGGTAGGCGCAGGTAATATCGTTGACCGCGAGGGCTTCCGCTTCCTTGCAGAAGCAGGCGCTGACTTTATCAAGGTTGGTATCGGTGGCGGTTCTATCTGCATCACCCGTGAAACCAAGGGTATCGGTCGCGGTCAGGCAAGCGCAGTTATCGAGGTTGCCGCCGCGCGCGACGAGTACTTTGAAGAAACCGGCATTTACGTTCCGATCTGCTCTGACGGCGGTATCGTGCACGACTATCATATGACCCTTGCTCTTGCAATGGGCGCAGACTTTATGATGCTTGGCAGATACTTTGCAAGATTTGATGAATCTCCCACACCCAAGACTCTCGTTAACGGCCAGTACGTTAAGGAATATTGGGGCGAGGGCTCTAACAGAGCGAGAAACTGGCAGAGATACGACCTTGGCGGCAAGGCAAAGCTCTCCTTTGAAGAGGGTGTTGACTCCTACGTTGCATACGCAGGCCCTCTTCACGATAACGTAGAAAAATCACTTTACAAGGTAAAATCCACGATGTGCAACTGTGGTGCTATAACCATTCCCGAACTTCAGGAAAAGGCAAAGCTCACCCTCGTTTCAGCGACCTCTATCGTTGAGGGCGGCTACCACGACGTAATGCTCAAGAAATAAACTGCACACCGCTCAGGTGAAATAATATGAACAAGCTTTTTATTCCCGAAAACTATAAGTCCCTCCTTGACGTTTACAGAACGCAGAAGGCGATCGCATTTATCAAGCAGACCTTCCAGGCAAGGCTTGCCGACGCGTTGCACCTGAAGAGAGTTAGCGCACCCCTTTTCGTTACCGAGTCCTCGGGACTTAACGATAACCTTAACGGCTTTGAGCGCCCCGTTACCTTTGACGTGCCTGCTGTTGGCGAGTGTGTACAGGTTGTGCACTCCCTTGCAAAGTGGAAAAGGCAGGCGCTGAAGGACTATCACTTTTACGTTGGCTACGGCCTTTACACCGATATGAACGCGATCAGACGCGACGAGGAGCTTGACAATATCCACTCCATCTACGTTGACCAGTGGGACTGGGAAAAGGTTATAACCAAGGAAGAGCGCACTATCGACTATCTTATCGACACCGTTAAGAAGATAGTTGGCGTTATATGCGATACAAACGATCTTTTGAAGGTGGATTTCCCCGAGCTTTCGGTTAACCTTAACCGCGAGGTAAAGGCGATAACCACCCAGGAGCTTGAGGATATGTATCCCACCCTCACTCCCAAGGAAAGAGAAAACGCGATCACCAAACAGTACGGCACCGTTTTGCTTATGCAGATCGGAAAAACCTTGAAGAGCGGCAAAAAGCACGACGGCCGCGCACCCGACTATGACGATTGGGAGCTGAACGGAGATATTCTCTTCTATAACGAGGTGCTTGGCACTGCGTTTGAAATATCCTCTATGGGTATCAGGGTTGACGAGGTCTCCCTCGATAAGCAGCTTACCGCAAGCGGCTGTAACGACAGGCGCACCCTCCCCTTCCACAAGGCGCTCCTTGAAGGCGATCTTCCCCTCTCTGTTGGCGGCGGTATCGGTCAGTCAAGACTCTGTATGCTTATGATGGGCTGCGCCCACATCGGCGAGGTTCAGTCCAGCGTTTGGGATAAGGACACTATCGAGGGCTGCCGTGCGGCAGGTATAAGGCTTTTGTAATTTTCTCGAAGGTTGGCTACCAAAAAAGGATAACAAAAAAACAACGCTATAAAGCAAACTATTGATAATAAAAGGTAACAAAAATGAAAATCGCATTAATCGCACACGATAAGAAAAAGGATGAGATCATCGAGCTTGCAAAGAAGTATAAAGACGTGCTTGCACAGTACGAGCTTTATGCAACCGGCACGACAGGTACACTCATTATGGGTGAGACCGCGCTCCCGATAAAGAGAATGAAGAGCGGCCCCCTCGGCGGCGACCAGCAGATAGGCGCTATGCTTGCAAACGGCGAGCTTGGCCTTATCATCTTCCTGCGTGATCCCCTTACCGCACAGCCCCACGAGCCGGACGTTTCCGCCCTGCTCCGCCTTTGTGACGTGCAGAAGATCCCGCTTGCCACCAACGCAAGCAGCGCAACGATAATGCTTGAATCTCTCAAAAACGGCGCATTTCCCACAAAGTAAAACAAAATTAGCGTGATGTCCTTAACGGACAAATCACGCTAACTAAGTTTGCCCTTTCGGGCAAGTGAAGTTTACTTCGTAAGTGAAGTTATCCTACGGATAGTGAAGTTTCGCCTGACGGCGAAGTGAGGGGCAAACTTAACTTCACTTGTGCATGGCACAAACTTCACTGCGCAGCAACTTCACTTTCGCGTCAGCGAAAACTTCACAAACAGAAAAAGAGCAAGAGTAAAAGGAAACAAATCCTTCTATTCTTGCTCTTTTTTTAATTCCGGCTTGGCTTTATTTAGTCCGCCTTGTAGCCCCAAACGACAGGGCGCTTCGAAGAATTCCAATCAGAATTCCAACCACTCGGCTGGCTTGTAGCTTCGCAGTAAATCGTAAGTTTTGTGCAATAAGCGAACGCACCAATTCCGATGCTTGTGACACTATCGGGAATTACTATGCTCGTAAGGCTTGAGCAATCAGAGAACGCACCATCTCCGATGCTTGTTACACCGTTTCCAATTGTCACACTCGTAAGGTTGCTGCAATAAGCGAACGTAGAAGAGCCGATGCTTGTGACGCTATCGGGAATTACTATGCTCGTAAGGTTGTCGCAATCATTGAACGCAGAAGAGCCGATGCTC
>JAZLCY010000054.1:0-14513 GCA_045614485.1 Eubacteriales bacterium | reverse complement strand
GATGAGGAGTTTTCAGTTTTCTTTATTCTCTGCTTTTTCTACAAGCTAAACCACACCTCATCCACCATAAATGGTCCCCCTTCTCCCTCTGGAGAAGGCTTTTTTCACTATCGCATTTATTCTCACCGGTTAACCTCTCTATAACCACGCGACTATCGCGCGATTTTCGTTATACAAAAAAGGCACTGTAAAAACAGTGCCTTTTTGTTGCCTTTTTCCCGGATCACTTTATGATAGCGAGGTTTTCTGCCATCTTGCGTGTTCCGTACTCGTAGTACACGCACTCCTTGAAGTAGTTCTCGGTGTACTGCTTGTCCATCTCTGCCTTGAGCCTGTTGTACTCATTGGTGTACTGCGAGCCCTCAAGACCGGAAAGAGATGAGCCGTTGGTTTCGATATAGCTGTCAAGATGCTCGTTATAAAGCTTCTCGTAGGTTTCGTTATACTCAGAGCGGCTGGGAATGAAATCTTCCTTTCTTATTATATAATAGAAGATAAGCTTCTCAATTACCGCATCCTCTGCCATCTCGGTGATGTGTGCGCGCCAATCTGCATCCTTGCCAAGACCAAGGTAGTTGATCGCAGCCGCATCGATAGAGGTGAAGTAGCTGGAGTTATTCTGATAATAGGTCTGGATCTCCGAATAATAGCTGTTGTAATACTTGTTTACAGACTGCTTGGGGAGCTTTTTGACCTTAACCTCTTTCTTGAACGTTTCCCAAAGAACGTCGGAGATAAGGGTGATGTTTGCTACCTCGAGAGAAAGCTCGATCTCTTCCTTGAGAGATGCCTTGTATCTTTCAGCAAGGGTCTGGCCGGGGAAGTTAGCATAATCATCCGCATTCACCTTAAGTGTTTCGGTGAGAAACTCGTCGTTATATTCGGGAATATCGTACACAACAACGCTGGAGGGGAAGATATCAAACTTAACTGCAACGCCGCGAAGAGAAGCCTCTCCGTAGTCTGCAGGGAAGGTTACGTCAATAGTGTAGGGATTGCCCTCGCACTTGGTTGCGTAGTTAACAACTATATCGGTATAGCCTGCGCTACCCTCTCCGTAGGGGAAGGTCTTTGCCGCTACCTTTTCGCCGATCTGAAGCGCGGCATTCTCGCCGTCGCCAACAAGCATAGCAAGAAAGCCCTCGCCAAGCTCGGCATCGATATCGGTGTTCGCAAGATCAAATCTCTTGCTTGTTGCGGTTGTGCTTGTTCCGTCGGGATAAAGCGCGGTGTAGCTGATGTAAACAACCATATCGGAGCTTACGCTACCCGAATAGATTGCACTGAAGGTTGCGTAATCGCCGGGAACAACGCCAACAAGCGCCTCCTCAAACCCGGGGATAAAGGTTGCAGAACCTACCTCAAGGCTGTAGGGAGTTTCATCAGCGAAGTTTGAAGAGCCGTCGAATGCAACCTGCTTTCCGTCCTCATCAACCTTATAGCCTCTGTAGTAGATCTTAACAACGTCGCCAAGAGTGATAGGAGTGCTTATCATACCCAAACCGTTATTCTTGGGAGTCTTGTCCTTGTTCTGAACAAGGAGCGCGTTTATCCTTCGCTCAAGCTGTTCATCATCATATTCAAGAAGAGGAATATCTACCTCTATATTCTTATATGCGCCGTTTTCAAAAGAGATATACTTGTTAAGGTTTGCCTTAAGATAGTTGATCTCCTTGTCACTGCGGTTAAATCCGCCGCCGCTGACAAAATAGATACCAACGAGCGAGAGGATAACGAGCACAACGGAAGCGATAACCGAGATAATAACGATCGTGGATGACGAGCCTGCAGCAACACCTGCCGCAACAGCCGCGCCGGCACCCTTCTTATTCGTGCTCTTTGTTTTAAATCCCTGGGGCTTGGTGCTCACGGGGGTTTTTTTATTATTCTTTTTGTTATTGTTTGCCATATTTTTCTCCGGTATTAAAGGAAAGAATCTGCATATGCGGTTGCGAGCTGATCACAGCGCTCGTTATAAACGTGGCCGTCGTGCCCCTTTACCCATATGAACTCAACCTCGTGCTTCTCTACAAGCGCGTAAAGGCGCTCCCACAGATCAGGGTTCTTAAGCGGATCTTTTCCCCTGCGCCAGCCGTGCTGCCGCCAGGACTCCACCCACCCCTCAAGGAAGGCATCCACAAGGTATTTGGAATCCGAATAGAGCGTTACCTTGCAAGCCTCTTTCAGCGCCTCAAGGCCGGAAATAGCCGCCATAAGCTCCATGCGGTTGTTGGTGGTTTCCCTTTCGCCGCCGGAAAGCTCCTTTTCGTATTTGCCATAAACGAGGATCGCTCCCCAACCGCCGCGCCCGGGATTGCCACGGCACGCGCCGTCGGTGTATAATTGTACCTCTTTCATATCCTTATAGCAGGAAATCCGGCAGTATAGTACCGTCGGATTTCCTTTATTGTCAGATTTTAATTACTGCTTTTCGGAACCGTCGGGTTCACCCTCGGTCTCGGTTTCAGTTTTTTCGGAGTGCTTCTCATCCCACTCTTCTTCGGTGAGAGGGTTATACTTGCCAACGTATTCATTCTCGTAAACTATGGTGCTGGACTTGCCATCCTCATCAAGAACAACCTCGTGCTTGGTAAGTTTGTTCATGATCTGGTCGAACTGGTATGCGTGGCGAGCTGCTTCCTCACTGAACTCGATGATACCGTAGTATGCATAGAGAAGCTGGATCTGATACTCGTCAGACTCCTGATACTCCTCGAATTCCTTATCGGATACGGTAACGTCAAGAAGATCTGCGATGAGGTAGATCTTTACAAGATCCTCAACGTGCTTCTCAGCAACGGTCTCAAGGTGGCCAAGAGCTTCCTTGTAGGAAAGACCGCTCATCTCAAACTTGTTGGGCATGATATGCTCGGTGAGATACTTCTGGAAGCTGCCGTTATACTGCTTGTAGAAGGAGTTGTTCTCATCACCTGCAGTACCGTCATACTTAAGGTTGTTGGAGAAGTAAAGCTTGTAGGTGTCAAGCATTTCGTTGTAAGTGTTCTTTACAGCGCGCTTGGGAAGAGAGGTAACCTTAACGGTATCCATGATTGCCTGGTAAACCTTCTTATTTACCTCAAGCTCGATTGCAGCATGGTATGCCGCCTCAAGCTCGGTGCGATATACTACGTTGTACTCGTACTTTTCGCAGAAGAGCTTCTTGCCCTCTTCCATATTGGGGCCGGTCTCGGTTGCGCCAAGTGCGGAATAGATGCACTCAACAAGATCCTCTCTTGCATCAAGTGCCTTGAGCTGAGAAGCAACGGCGCCGCCCTTGCCAGCCTCGCTCTTGTTACCGCGGTAGGTAAGCTCAGCAACGTTCATCTCGTTCTCAAGAGAACCGATGCCGGTAGCTTCCTTAAGCTCATAAGTGGTGTACTTAACGCTGATAGCACCGTCATCTGCAGTGTCGAGAGAGATAGATACTGTGATCTTCTTTGCATCCTCTGCGGTCTCTTCGGTGATATCTGCGGTATTGAGAGTACCTACAACCTTTGCGTAAGAGGTCTTGTAGGTAGTGAATGCATCGTTATATGCCTTAACAACGTTGGTAAGGTCGGTCTTAGCAGTGCCAACGATCTCGCCCTTAGCCTTGTGGGTCTCTTCTGCGTCCTTGAGAGTTTTCTTTGCAGCCTCGTATGCTGCGAAGTCTTCGATCGCTGCCTTCTTATCATCAAGCTCTGCCTGAGCCTCGGTTACTGCCGCCTGAGCCTCGGTTACTGCTTCCTGAGCCTTGGTTACTGCTGCCTGAGCAGCTTCCTTATCTTCCTCAGCCGCCTCAGCGAGAGCCTTCTCAGCCTCGGTGAGAGCCTTTTCAGCCTCAGTGAGAGCATTCTTTGCTGCGGTGAGTGCTGCTTCTGCCTCGGTGTAAGGGCCGTCTACCGCTTCGTAAGCCTTGAAAGCTTCCTTGGCATCGTTGAGAGACTGCTGTGCAGTTGCAAGATCAGCTGTTGCGTTCTTGTAGAGCTCGAACTTATCCTCAACGTCCTTAAGCTTCTTTGCAAGCGCTTCCTCGTAGCCGGGGAAAAGACCCTTTTCCTTCTCGAAAGCAGTCTTTGCCTTCTCGTAGGTTTCCTTTGCGGTTTTGAGCGCCTTATCAGCGGTGGTGAATGCCTTCTGTGCTGCTGCAAGCTCGGTTGCAAGCTCAGCGATAGTAAGCTCCTTCTCGCCGTTTACAAAGGTGTAGGTAGCCTTGAGTTCATCAAGCTTTGCGTTTCTCTCGGTCTCGTCTTCGATCTTGAGTGCATCCTCGTAATCCTTACCGAAAAGAAGGTTAAGAAGAGTGGCCTCGGTGATGTTCTCGCCAAGAACCTTATTAAGAACGTTGTCTGCGTTGTATTCATCAACTGCAACGTAGAATGCGGGGAAAATGTGGTAGGTAAGCGCCTTGTCCTTAACGTCAAGCTGCTTCTCTACAGAAGTGTTGGTGCCGTCATAGTAGGACTTATCAAGCTTGGTAGACACGTCATAGGTAGTATCGGTAACGTGTGTGTACTCTTCGCTACCCTCAACGAAATCGATCTTAAGGCTGGTGTAAGAACCAACGGTCTCTTCTCTTGCGTCAACCACCTTGGTCTCGTAAACGATTTCACCCTTCTCGTCAAGCTTCTCAACCATAACGGGGTTGCCATTTTCATCCTTAACAACCTCACCGTTCTCGTCAAGCTTCTCAACCATAACAGGGACCTTCTCGGTGATGGGGTTGATGGTGATACCGCCGGTTACAGTGCTACCAACAGAGATAGGAGACTTGTTGGTATCGCTCTTGGTGTGCTTTGCGATAAGCTCAGCATGGAAGGGGTTGTTCTCATCAAGAACTACTCTGTGAGATACGAAAACGTCAGTCTTCTTAGCGATCTCCTGCTCATCGGTAGTTACTTCATACTCTCTCTCGTAAGAAAGGTAAACAACAGTGCCGTGCTTAACCTCGGTGCCTGCGCCGGTAAGGTTCTTGTATGCGGTGTATCCGCCCTCGCCGAACACGATGCCGTTGAGCTTACCGATAATAGCCTCATCAAGATCAGACGAGGGAGCGAGAAGGCCAAGCTGAACCTTGCTCATGCTGGAAACAGCAAGAACCTTCATCTTTGCGGTAGAAAGAAGGTAGGTGGTTTCGTTGCCGTTATCGTCGGTCTCGGTGTAGGTGATGTAGTAGCTGTAGAATACGAGGTCGTTAGCGCCGGGAGTACCCTCAGTCTTAGTAGCGGTAGTGTCTGCCTTTGCTGCAAGCTTTGCAAGAATGGCATCCATAACCTTCATGGTACGAATGTTCTCGTCGTTAACAAATTCGTCAGTTACCTTGATGTCGAAATCTGCAAGTGCTTCCTTAAGAAGCTTGATGTAGTCCAGATCCTCGGTGTACTTAGACATATCCTTCTTGGAGAAGTTGTAAGCACAACCGGTGAGAGTAAGAACTACCATTACGATTACAAGGAACAAGCTTATAATTCTCTTTTTCATGGTTCTTTCCTCTATGTTAAATATATTTTAAACTGATTTTAGCAACCTTTTATACCCAAAAAACAGATAAAAATGCAAAATTTACCCGTTGGTATAGGTCACTGAAGTATTATAACACACTTTTTTGAAAAAAGCAAACATTTTTTTATTTTTTATATAATTTTTTAATATATATATACAAAACGGTATTTTTCACTGGTATTTTCTGTTGCTTTTTCACTGCTTATTCAATCAGATGTTGTTTCCCCGCATAGATCGGGTGCATAACGTTTGAAAAACGCGGGGAATATCACACTTTAGCTCTCGATTTCGAAGCTTACGCCGTTCATAAGCATTACGTAGGTGTTTACAAGCGCCTTGAAGGAGTTTACGGAGAGGTAGAAATCCGAAACGGATGCCTCGCCGGTTGCCACAACCTTGCCGTTGTGATCGATCTCAACAAGCTCGCCGTTCACCATCTTTTCGCGATAGATCCTTACAAGCACGCGGCGGTCGGAATATCTGTAGAACTCGTAGGAGTAATAGATCTCATCCTCGCCCTTGCCGTCCTTATCGCTATCGATCTTAAGAGAGAACTTCATAAGATAGTTGGTGTAATCTCCCATGATCTGCTTTTGGATAGGCTCTTCGTTTTCGCCCTCACCTACGGTGGCATCCTCTGCTCCCTCATAGGTCATGTAGAATATCTTTCTTACAAATTCCTTGAAGTAGGTTGTGCCGTAGTAATCGGGGAAGTATTCGTACCACTGCTCCTTGGGAGTCGTTGTGTAATACAGATCGTTAAGATTTGCCGACTGCTTATTGTTTGCATCGAGGTACTTTGTAAGCTCATTTTCGGTGCACTCGCCCTCGGGAGTTACGGTAACCTTGATGAAGTCATAGTCGTTAATGATAGGCTTTGCATCCTCGTATGGGGGCGTTCCGCCGATCTGGATCTGACCGCTGAGATTCTCATACACATCAGCAATATTATGAGAAATATCAAGGGTGTACGCACCCTTAAGGTCGTCCATATTGAACTCGAACTTCATCTCGAGCATATGGTCAACGTTTGTGAGTATAATATTCTTCTTCGCCCAAAAATCAACGAAGCTCTCATCAAGGAAGAAGAACACACTGTTATCAATTTTAGTGATAATATCATAGTTCTCGGATGCGATATATCTCATACCGTCCGAGTCAAGATCGCTCACGTAGAGGGTGAAGCCGATCTTATCGTAAGCGGTGTAGTCGTCAAGCTCATCCTCTGCACTGCCGCCGATAGCACTGATACCTCTGGGGATCTCAAAGTATACGGTGTGCGCAAACAAGCCCTCGCTACCCTTAGGTCCATACTCCTTCATCTTCTCGGGAGTGATACCTATATCAAGCACCTCGGTGCCGAAAAGACCCTGGGAAACGGTGGTGTTCTCACCAAGCGCGCCGCCAAGGAACTTTGCAACCTGCTCACAGTTTGCCGCGTTAAGACCGTAAAGCTCCTTGCCCTGGGTCTTATTCTTGTAAATAGAGTCGCCGTAGAAGGGATCTCTATCCGAAGCATTGAGGAAGGAGAAGGAGATCTTCTGCTCTCTTGTTATAAAATAATCGATAGATGATATAACGTAGGTGGTGAAGTGCTCGAACACCTCGGAGTACACCTCGCCCATACTTACCTTAACCGAAAGACCCGATCCCGCCTTTTTACCAACGAGGGCATCGCGCAGCCTGAGTTCAGACTCGGTGCGGGCATCCGCAAGGTAAACAACGTGGAAGTACTCAACGCCGTCGTTCTGACCGTTAACGTTGAGAAGGTACTTATAACCTACGGTAGAATTCTCGTCCACCTTGGATATGGTGTTGTTGTTAGAGTCAAGGATAGTTACGATCTCGGTTATAACGATATCGTAGGGTGTTTTCTTAACGTTATCCTTGGTGTAGTTGATGTAAAAATTGATATGCTTACCCTCAGGAAGTTCGCCAAGGCCCCACTCGGCAATAGCATCTCTGATGCTCTTGCGATCGGGCTTGGGTATAAGGTCGTTATCAAGGTTAATGACCGCGTGGGAAAGAAGCTCGGTCGTGCGTTTTCCGTTCACGGTGAAGTAATAAGCAACCTTTACGTTGCTGTACTTGTATTCGCCGTTAGCATCGGGGGTTGCATATTCCGCAATACGGCTGTCGCCGGCAACAATATCACCAAGCTTTGCATCCTCATAACCAAGCACTATCGCCTCAATTTCAACGATCTCGTAGGCGTAGGTCATAGTGCTCTCGGTAAACGAGATAGCCTTGGACTCGTGATAATCGTTGGTGAACGTCAGATGCAAGCCGTTTGCAATACTGCTCTCATCCTCAGTATCAAAAAACGTCTGTATTCCGTTGCCAAGGAATGCGTTTTTGAAAAGGCTTTTTTCACCGGCATTGAGCATCTCGAAAATATTCTGGCTGTAGGCTGTTTCACGGTAGCCGTTCTGCATATCGTTGAACGAGCCGGGGGATTCAATAAACTCGCTGGGCATAACGGGGGTGAGCACCTTGGAGGTGAACACAACGTCCGCACCCGAGGTTATCTTCTTATCGGGATCGGTAACAACGGTGTTTTCCCAGTGGGTGAAGTTAGAGGTGAACAGAGGCTCGTAGGTAGAGTCCTGCTCAAGACCCTTGGCAACAAGGGTGGTGTTTACAAAGGAATAAAATCCTGCAAGCGCATAGTCAAAGTAGTTTACGGTCGAGTTGTAGATATAGGGTCTGTCATCAACCATAAAGTAGTATCCGATTCCCGTAGGAACCTTATCGCCGATAACGATCTTATGGGTCTTTTTACCGCCGTCCTCTGCAGTGTAGTCAAACTCAATGGTAACTGCCTTGTCCGAGGTAAAGCCGAATTCGGAATAAGCCTCTTCTCTTTCCTTGGGGTTATCCGAAACGGCAATTCTATGCTTGAAATAGGGAGCCTGGAGCGCGGTAACGAGGTAGCTCACCTTCGTCATCATACCGTATCCGTCCTCGGTTTCTATTGCATAGAGGTCTGAGTAGGTGTGGGTCGAGTCCTCTTCGCATATTGATGGCATAAACACCTTGACCTCGCCATCCTCGTAGTAAGCAAACAGGAAATCTCCGTTTGCCATCTCGCTATCGCGAACAAGGGTGTAGTGATTGCCCTTCTCGGCCTTGTTTTTAATAGTAATTCTCTGTATGTCCTTGCCCTTGATGCTGGGATATGCGGTAGCAGTACCGATATACATACCCTCGCCCTCAAGCAGCTCAATGTTTCCGGAGGTGTTGTTACTTACCGTAGTTCCGCCGGTGTCGTTATTCCTTAAGATAACGATGCTCAGAACTGTGGCTAAAACAAGGATCGCTGCAGCAATTATAGAGATTCTGAAGCGTTTTTTGCTTCTTGAGATACGTGCTATTTGTTCTCTGGTTTTCAACAGCTTTCCTCCTTACAAATGTTTTCTCTTAATAACGGTGATAACACCGAACACAAGCACCGCTGTGGGCACTGCCATAACGATAACCGTGAATATGATCTTTGTTGATACGTTAATACCGAAGTTTGTCTTTACGGGTATAAGCTTGCCCGTGCTGTCCTGACCGTAGATGATCTCATCTACAGACTTAAGGATCGCGTTCTGTATCTGCTTACCGCCGAACCGCTTCGAGTTGTATGACGAACCGCCGAGATCAAGGGACGCAAAGTCGTCTATCTTCGACATGCTCTCAACAAGGGAGGAGGTGATCTCGTAGTTTGCGTACGCGTCAACCGAGAGGATCTCATTCTTGAAGATATCGGTGGATGCGGAGCAGAAAAGATAGGAATAGGTGTATTCCGAAGAAACGGTATTGAAGTTTTCCCTGATACAGATAGAGGCAAGGTCAAGCGCGCCCTTGATATCTACAGCCTCGCTGTCAACGTAGCTTCCGTTCTCATCGGGGAAGTACGCACCCGCGGACTCATAGGTTGTGAAGAAGGGCTGATAGTTTCTTGTTACGATCATAGAGCCGGACTCATTCTTCTGCGTGAAGTTACCGTACGCGCAGTTGATGTATCCGGAGCTTGCAACAACGGTGGAAGGTGCGGAGAGAAGGTTTGCAAAGCTGCCGTAGATAGTGCCTGCCGCACCCTCGCTGTTAGCGGAGTAATCGATCTCAAGCTTGGTGAGATCCTGCTCGCCCTCAGCGTTGTCGATCGCGTTTTCCTTGTCCTTTACCATAGTAGAGCCAAAGTCAAAGCCCCACTCGTGCAAAAAGTCGTCGTAATTCTGAAGCTCGCCGTCCATAGTGAAATCTCTTGTGGCAATTACAGCGCCCTGAGTGTTCATCAGGTATCTGTCCACCTTCTCAAGAGGCGAGACGTATCCAAACTCACTGAAGCTGCCGTTCGGCTTAAAATCTTCTTTGGGATCGAGTATAAGAAGAAGCGCACAGTCGTCGGGAATTTCTTTGATATTTTCGTCATAGAGCGAAAGAGTGTCTACCTCAAGGCCGTTGCGCTTGAGAATATCGTAAAGATACGCATATTCCTGCACACCGTCGGTCTTGGTAACGTCGTAGAACTCAGCGCCGTTATCGGTAACGAAGTATGCCTTAGGCTGTTCGATAGAAGTTACCGAGCGGATAAGGCTGGCCATAAATCTCTCTCCGTCATACGAGAAATAATCGGTTGTCCAGAAGTTCATCGCGCCGACCATTCTGTATCTATCTCCATAGGAGATAATAATGTTCGAGGAGTCGATCACAGACAGAGAGGTTGTTTTATATTTCGCAAGAGCCATGGGGTTTTTGGCAACGTTAATGCACTCAACCGACAGGTTCTTAAATTTATTCTGAAGCTTCAAAGCAAGGAAGTACGTGTATCTCGTTACCGCAGATTCGGTAAGATAGTCGGGGTCGGTACAGAAGGTGATCTTTACCTCCTTATCGCCGTCCGTCTTACCCAACTCGTCCACGAACTCAAGCTCCTCTATCAATCTGTCTGTCGCAGTGTAGAGCTCTTCGGGCGTCAGGTCGATGTAAAACGCATTGAAGAGGGTCAGGTGCGACAACACAATGTTGATAACGAGCAAGATCGCGACCGAGGCGGCGGTTATGCCCGCAAAGATAAGCGAGCGCTTGCTTTTACCTTTATGTAATTTCATATATTATCCAATCCTGTTTTTGCAATTATCTGTTTTTTCTCTTGACAACGATAACCGTGCCGACAACTGCGGTCGTGGCGGGAACGAGCATAACGAGAGCAAAGTAGACCTTTGCCATACGCATCGTAAGTCCCTCGATCGTAGCAACGTCTGTGCTGATAGCCATCTCGATGCCGTAGGGCATACCCTTTGCACCGAATGCATTCTCAAGAACCGAGTAATAAAAATCTCTGTTAGCGTATCCGTTCGCGGTCAGGAAGCCGGACGCGGTAGAGTAGATACCCGACATAACGAATATCGTGGACTCACCAACGTTGCCCTGGCTTGCGGGATTTTTCGAAACAGCGGCAACAACGTAGCTGCCGTCGTCATTGGTGGTAACACCGTCCACCTCACAGCGCGAGCCCTTGGACGATACGAGAACGGGCTGAGCGTTTCCGCTGAGCTTAAGCGAACCCGCGGTGCTGACAGCAACGCCTGCATCGGTGTATTTTTTAACAGTGGATGCGATAGCGCCACTGACTCCGCCGGCTTGTGCAAAGCTTGTGTAGAAGGTGTATCCGTCAGGAGAAGCGGTGGTTGCCATTGCGGTATCTCTTACAACCTCGCAAACCTGCCTGCCGTCTGTTTCAAGGGTGGTGCGGGATACGGTGATACCGTAATTTGCAAGCAGAGCTTCAAGGCTCTTAAGGTTCTTCTTTGCAACGGGGTCGAGCATTACCATAAGATTGCCGCCGCGCTCAATATAGCTCTCAAGCCTCTTGATCTCGGACGTTACGGCAACCGATTCAAAATCGCTTATCGGGTTGGAGATAACTAGCAGATCGCAGTCCTCGGGAATAGGGCTCTTCGAAATATCGAAGCCCTCGGGGTCGTACTCATATCCGGCAAGGGTAAGAAGCCTGCCGAACGCGGGGTCGAGCGTTTCGCTGTGTCCCTTTACAAGATAAGCCTTAAGGCTCTCGTTTCTGGTTACGTTACAGATCATACCCGCGATAAACTGCTCACCGTCGTAGCTTGTGGCATAAAGGTTCTCATCAAGAGTGTAGAAATCAGAATATGCAAGGTTAGACTGCATATCGGTTACGATCTTGATCCTTGAACCGCACTCAAATGCAACGGAATAACGGGTAAGGGGTGTTTCTGTGTTCTGATACTTTTCAATAGACACTCTTCCCTCGTCAAGCTCGGAGTATCTGGTTACAAGGTTGATGAAGTTCACCTCGATAAAGCCGGGGTGCTTCTTCTGGAAGTTTTCAACGGTTCTGTAAACGAAGCTACCCGTTGAGTGATTCTTAACGTCGGTATCTATGCTGAAGGAATAGAAGAATGTGATCCTTACCTTCTTGCCGGCGTCCTTAGCCTCGTCAAAGAGGTGGTCGGTCGCATCGGAAAGAACTGTGATATCCTTCTCCTTTACAAGCGGGAAATATGCTCCCGTTACCGTAACTATCGCATATACCAATACGTTCAAAGCAAGCACGGCAACGATAAGTGCCGCGGTGAGAACGATGCCGGAGGAATTTTCCCTGCGGTTCGTTGCGCTCATTTTGGGGCGAGGGGGCTTGGGCGCCGATTTCTCGGTCGAAGCCGCCGCAGCCTCAAGAGCCTTTGCCTTGAAAGCCGCGAAGTTCGACTTTTTGGCAGGCTTTTTCGCCTGGGTCGTTTTAGCCTTGCCGCCGGATAAGGACTTTGCCTTCTTATCCGCCGGTTTTGGCGTTGCTTTATTTTTTGCCATTTACTCTACCCCCATCAGTTATAACGGCGGCGATCGTAAATTCTGATCGTAAGGTAAACGAATATTGCCGCTATCGAAACGTAATACACGGTAGATGCAATATCAAAATATCCAACGGTGAAGTTCTGGAATCTTGTGAATATCGAAAGGAAGTTGAATACGTAGCGAAGCCAGAACGTTGCAGGGAACATCATGCTTACGATACCGATAGCAAGGAAGCCAAGCAGGATCGCCATTGTTCCTACCGCCGCGGAAAGCTGGTTCTCTGTAAGAGAGGAAACAAAGATTCCGATAGCGATGTAAACCGCGCCAACAAGCAAGATCGCAATAAGGTTACCGAAAAGGATAGCAATCTTGAAGGACGAATAGATTCTAAGCACGAGGGAGTAGAGCGAGGTAAGAGTGATGCAAGACGCAAACATAACGTATGCCGCAAGGAACTTACCAAGCACAACGCCGGTGATGGAAACAGGCGCTGTCATAAGAAGCTGCTCCGTTTTCTGCTTTCTCTCTTCACTGAACGACTTCATCGTAAGAAGGGGGAGCATTACTGCCGAAACGATCAGCATAAGCGTGAAGTATGTAGATACGTCTGCCGAGTTGGAAAACAGAGTCGTGTAGCAAAGCACGATGCCTGCGATCGCAAGGTAGAGCACTACGAACAAATATCCTATAACACCCGTGAAGTACGAGCGCATTTCTCTTTTAAAAACTGCTAACATTTATTTTCTCCGATCCTTTCCGATTAGTGCACACGGCGGCGCTTCTGCACCGTTTTTTCACCGTTTGCAGTATCAACAAGCCTGATGAATATGCTTTCAAGATCTGTGCCGATAGGCATAAGGCCAACGATGGGCCAGCCGTTCTGCGAGCAGGTAGCGAATATACCGCGGCGCACGTCCTGTCCTCTTTCACTCTCGATCCTGTAGGCAAAGGAATCCATATCCCTCTCGCCCGTTACGTCAACGTTCTTAACTCCGCTGATCCTCTCGAGCGCCGCCTTAACAGAGATCTGCGGGCCAACGATCTTAACCTGGTAGCGATAGCCGTCCTCGATCGTCTTGGTGATGTTTTCCGTCTTTTCGTCTGCAATTATCTTGCCCTTGTTTATAATGATAACTCTCTCGCACACAGCCTGCACCTCTGCAAGAATGTGGGTAGAAAGAATTACGGTGTGCTTTCTGCCGAGTGTTCTTATAAGGCTTCTTACCTCAAGGATCTGCTTGGGGTCAAGGCCAACGGTGGGCTCGTCAAATATAATAACCTTAGGATCGCCGATAAGCGCCTGGGCTATACCGACGCGCTGCTTATAACCCTTGGAAAGATTCTTTATAAGGCGCTTCTCAACGTCTGCGATCTTAACAACCGAGATGATCTCGCTAAGGTGCTTGTCCTTATCGAGCTTGCAGCCCTTGAGATCGTAAACAAAGTTGAGATATTCCCTTACCGTCATATCCATATAAAGCGGAGGCTGTTCGGGAAGGAAGCCGATGTTTTTCTTTGCTCCGATGGGGTCCTGAAGTATATCTATTCCGTTTACGTATGCCGCGCCTGAGGTTGTGGAAAGATAACCCGTAAGGATATTCATCGTGGTACTCTTACCCGCACCGTTCGGGCCGAGAAGACCGACGATCTCTCCCTCTCCAATCTCAAAGCTGATGTCGTCAAGCGCGTAGTTTGTGCCGTAACGTTTAACAAGATGCTCTACTTTTATCATTTTCATATTCGGCTTTGCAGCCGTCCTTTCGGATAATTTTTCATTTTATCAATCATACACGCCTTACACGTGCGTATGTTTTCGCAATTTAATATTATACAGTATATTTATAGATAAATTGTGAACAAAATATTATAAATAAAAATATATTTTGTAAGAGTTCTGAGTATAATCGGATAAAATCCCTTCTTTAAGCCTCAAAAACCGTTTTAAGCACCGCGAATAACATTGCGCCCAACCGACACTCCCTCTTGACAACACTGCCGGCATTGTAGTATAATAAATCATTAAGCTAAGCGAGGTTTGTTATGAGAGAATACACCCTTTTGAAAGAGCATGATAAGGAACTTTTCGACGCGGTTATGCGCGAAACCGAAAGGCAGAGAAGCAAGATCGAGCTTATCGCCTCTGAGAACTTTGTTTCCGAGGTTGTTATGGAAGCAAACGGAACAACTCTGACAAACAAATATGCCGAGGG
>JAZLCY010000053.1:0-7113 GCA_045614485.1 Eubacteriales bacterium | reverse complement strand
TAGCAGAATATTTGATAAAATTACCTTTGGCTCAACCGAGCTTGCGAAATATCTTGTTGAGCTTAATGAAAAGGGGAATATCGAAGGAATCGAGCTTGTCGGCCTTTGCACCGATATATGCGTTATATCCAATGCCTTTCTTATCAAGGCATCTCTTCCCGAGTGCGAGATAACGGTTGATGCCTCGCTTTGCCGCGGTGTAAGTGATGAGAGCCACAAAAACGCCCTTGCTGCAATGCGCGTATGCCAGATCAACGTTATAAACGAAGTATAAATAATATAAATACTTGCGCGCAGGGAAAAAGTGTGCTATAATTAGGTAGTAAGCTCTAAAAAGAGGTAGTTTAAATGGAAAATAAATTTATAAGTCTTCTGTATCCGTCCGAAAAATCCTTTGAGTATCATTCGGATAGGAACAATCTGCCCCGTATATCCGAGGCGGTTTGTGAGGAGCTGGGACTTGATGAAATATTTGATCTTCGCAATTCATCGCTTACGAATTTTTTCACGATGGATACCGAGGTAATTAAATACAGGCAGGCTGCGTTTTCGGATATGCTCAGCATTCCCGAGCTTAAGGAAACTCTCGCCAAGGTGCATCCGATACTTGACGACATCTGCCAGCTCAGGATTATCGATACCGACGATTCGAACACTGCGGATTCGTATCTTTACAGCATAACCGAGATCGAACTTTACGTTTCCTGTATCGACACTCTCCGTGAGGGTATCGCACCTATAAAGGATAGGATAAAGAGCGAGGCATTTCTTGCGCTCTCCGGCTTTATCACCGAGGTGTCCGAGTCTGATTACTATAAGGATCTTATCAAAAAGCTCGAGGCGCTCTCTTCCCGCGTAAGAGAGATAAAGAGTATAACGATAGGTGTAAACCTTGATAGGCAGCTGCATCCCGAGTCAGCCGGTGTTATATCCGTAAATTCACAGCCGTTCAAGTCGGGCAAGATGCTCGATAAGATCCTGCGCCTCTCCTTCCGCAACGATGCATTCACCTGCATCTCCGAGCTTTCTCCCGTTTCCAAGGGCCAGAGCGAAAACCGTAAGGAAGCGCTTATCGCGGCGTTCAATAATGCGATAGCGGATGTTTTCCGCTCTTCTGTGCGTGGCTGGCGTAATATCGTTGGCGAGTACGTGCTTGATAACACTGATTTTCTTCTCAAGCTCCTTCCGGAGATCGAGTTCGTAAGCCGCGCAACCGATCTTATGCACAGGCTTGCAACCCACCCGGGCTGCACACTCTGTACACCCACTGTTCATTCGATAGAGGAAAAGTGCTTTACCGCAAAGGGACTTTATAATCCCCGCGTTGCGCTTGCCATTGAGGATGAGATAGTAACAAACGATTTCGGATTTGACGATGAGGCAAGAATTTTCGTGCTCACAGGTCCTAACCGCGGCGGGAAGTCGGTTATCACCGTTGCCGTAGGTGCATCTCAGGCTATGATGCAGCTCGGTATGCAGGTTCCTGCCGAAACTGCCGAGATCTCCGTTTGCGACGGTATATTTACTCACTTCCCCGAGGGTGCAGACGACACGATAGATAAGGGTAGACTTGGCGAGGAATGTGCAAGACTGCGCGAGATATTCGATGCGGTTACTCCCGACAGTATGATACTGCTGGACGAGTCGCTTTCTTCAACCGGTGCTTATGAGGCAACCTATATTGCTTCTGAGATACTTACCGGCTTTGCGGCAACGAGATGCCGCGGTATCTTCTCCACCCACCTTCACGATCTTGCTTCAAGCATCGGCGCGATAAACGAGCGCTCTGCTTCCTTGGGCGGTATCAAGCTTGACACTCTCGTTGCGGGAATAGACGATGGCCGCCGTTCCTTCAAGATCTACAGAGCGAAGCCGGACGGAAAATCGTATGCAAGAGATATTGCTGATAAATACGGTCTTTCGTTTGAGAATTTAATGAAAAAGGATAGGAAATAAAAATGAGCGTTGTTATCGGAATCGACGTAGGCGGAAGCACTACGAAGATCGTTGGATTTCGCAAAAGTGAAAACGGAATAGCTCTTATTGAGCCTCAGCTCGTGCGTGCAAACGATCCCGTAACTGCCACCTATGGCGCTTTTGGTAAATTTACAGACGAGAATCGCCTTGCGATCTCGGATATAGATAAGGTGCTTATGACGGGCGTTGGCGCGGCATTTGTAAAGCATGATATGTATGGGCTTGACTGCGTTCGTGTGCCTGAGTTTGACGCAATAGGCAAGGGCGCGCTTTACCTCTCGGGTCTTAACGAGGCGCTTGCTGTAAGTATGGGCACGGGTACTGCTCTTGTGCATGCAAAGTCAGGCGAGGCTATGAAGTATCTTGGCGGTACGGGTGTTGGCGGCGGAACTCTTATGGGGCTTTCGAAGCTTCTGCTTCGCGCCGAGAGTATCGAGCATATTGAGGAATATGCGCTTGCAGGCGATCTTGGAAAGATCGACCTCAGGATCAAGGATATGACCAAGGATGGCACTTTGTCCGTTCTTTCAAGGGATCTTACTGCGGCAAACTTTGCCAACGTATCCGATATTGCAACCAAAGAGGATATGGCAAAGGGTATATTGAATCTTGTTTTCGAAACTATCGGTATGGTGTCTGTTTTTGCGGCGCACCAGTGCGGTGTTGAAAACATTATTCTCACCGGAAATTTAACACGCCTTGCCTTCTGTAAGGAAAAGTACACAGAGTTCAACAATCTTAAAGCTAACTACGGAGTTAATTTCATAATTCCTGATAATGCCGAGTTTGCCACTGTTATAGGCGCGGCGCTTGAGGGTATCTAAAAGAAATCTGCCGCAGTGCGCGGCAACATACCGGAGGGTTAATGAACATATTAAGATTCCTCGTTCCCAAAAGCACAGTTGAGTACATCTTCACGGATGCAACGGTTCGCCAGGCTCTTGAAAAAATGCGTTATCATCACTATGCGGCAATTCCCGTTCTTGATGAGGACGGAATATACGTTGGCTCGCTGAGGCATGACGATATATACAAATACTTCCAGGCCAACGGCAGATTTGACTATAAGGCGGCAGAGAAGGACGGAGTGATGAAGATACTCGATAAGGAGTATTCCCGCCCGCTTCTTCACAGCGCACCTATGGAGGATATGATCGAGTACGTTAAGGAGCATAACTTTGTTCCTGTGGTTGACGACAGAGGGTGTTTTATAGGCATTATTCTTCGCCGCGACGTGCTTGCATTCCTGTTTAAACACTACAAAAAGACCTCCGGCGAAGCAAAATAACGCACACGCACGTAAATAAATATAAAAAATATTCAAAAAACTATTGATTTTTTTGGAAAACGTGCTATAATTGTATCAGAATGAATAACGAGAAAAGGAGAGTGACCGCAAGGCCACTCTTCGTTGTTGTTTGGGAAAAGTTAATTTTGCTCTTGAAAGGAGAAGTATTTTGAAAAAGGGAATTAAGGAAACAGTGCGCGAGGCAGTGTTGCCGATTGCACAGGAAATGGGCTACAGGATCTGGGACGTTACCTACTCTAAGGTGGGTGCTGACTATCATCTTGAGATCACTATCGACTCGGATAACGGTATCGACATCAAGGATTGTGAGCGTTTTCACCGCGCTATAGATCCCGTGCTTGACGAGATCGATCCTATCGAGGGATTCTATTATCTTGACGTTTCCTCACCCGGCCTTGAAAGAGAGCTTCGCACAGAGGAGCATATCACTCTTTCTATCGGTAGCAAGGTGGAGGCAAAGCTCTTCGTTGCCAAGGACGGCACAAAGTCTGTTGTAGGCACGCTTGAGTCATATGAGGACGGCGCAGTTACCGTTGCAACCGCGCTCGGCTCTGTAAAGCTTGAAAAGAATGAGATATCCAAGCTTACTACCGTGTTCTTTGAAGATAACAAATAAAATTAAAATATAAATCACTAACTGAAAGGAAAGTAGGCACAGCCTACGGGGTAAAAGACAAAAAATGAACGCAGATTTTTTTAACTCCCTTGAGCTCATTGAGCAGGAAAAGGGCATTCCGAAGGAGTATATGATCGCAAAGATCGAGGCCGCTCTTGCAAACGCATGCAGAAAAGAAGTTGGCCCTACCGCAGTGGTAAGAGTACAGCTTGATCCCACTAAGAACGATTTCCGTGTTTTCTGGCAGCGCACTGTTGTTGCAGAGGGTGAGGTTGAGGATCCTAAAACTCAGATCTCTCTTCCTGATGCAAAGGCTATGAGCCGCCGCCACAAGCTCGGCGGTGTTGTTGAGGTTGAGCTTAAGACCAAAACCTTCCGCCGTCTCAGTGCGATCGCAGGTAAGCAGATGATCATTCAGGCTATCCGCGATGCAGAGCGTGAAAGACAGACCCGTGAGTATGAGGAGAAGCGCGAGGAGATCATCACCGCAATCGTTGATAAGGTTGATACCACCAACGGTAACCTTATCCTTGATACCGGTACAGGCTATGCCACTCTTCTTCGCCAGGAGCAGATCCCCGGTGAAACTCATGACGTTGGCGATAGAATCAAGGTATTCATCTCCGAGGTTAAGTCCGGTGAGACCCGCGGCCCTATCGTAACTCTCTCAAGAGTACATCCTCACTTTGTAAAGAGACTTTTCGAGCTTGAAATTCCCGAAATTCAGGACGGCACTATTGTGATCAAGGGTGTGTCCCGTGAAGCAGGCTCAAGAACTAAGATCGCAGTAGAGTCCAGAGATGAGAACGTTGATGCAATCGGTTCATGTATCGGTAAGAACGGTATGAGAATCGGTGCTATCCTCGCTGAGCTCGGCAACGAGAAGGTTGATATCATCAGATACAGCGAGAACCTTCCTGAGTACGTTGCGGAGGCACTCTCTCCTGCAAAGGTTATTTCTGTTGAAATGGACGGCGAGCGTTCCTGTAAGGTTACCGTAACGCCGGATCAGCTTTCCTTGGCTATCGGTAAGGAAGGCCAGAATGCAAAGCTTGTAGCAAAGCTTACCGGCTGCAAGATAGACATTAAGGCATAAAATTATGGTAAACGGACAAACAACGGAACGCAAAGTGCCTATCAGAAGATGTACCGGGTGCGGTCAGCATTTTGAAAAAAATGCCCTAATCCGTGTTCTCAGAACTCCTGATGGGCAGATAGTTATAGACGAAACCGGCAAGAAATCGGGGCGCGGTGCATATATTTGCAAGAGCGCTGAATGCTTTAAAAAGGCAAGGAAAAGCCGTCGCCTTGAAGCAGGTCTTGACTGTCGCGTACCGGATGAAGTATATGACAGACTCGAAGGAGAGCTGAACGGTGGAAAATAATATTCAAAGGATCAGCGGAATGCTTGGCTTTGCAAGAAGGGCGGGCAAAACCGTTATCGGCACCGAAATGGTGTGCCGTATGATGCCAAAGAAGGGATGCATAAAGCTTGTGGTCATATCCGGCGGCGCATCCGACTCCACCAAGAAAAAGCTAACGGTAAAATGCGAGTTTTACCACATTCCCTCGGTCGTGGCGGAAATAGATACGGAGAGCCTTGCAGCCTTGCTTGGCAAAAGCAGTGCAGTAGCCGCAGTTGCGGTAACGGACGATGGCTTTGCAAACGAGATAATGAAGGCGTCCGTAAGATAACTTTATGAAAGGAAGTTTTCGTGATGACGGAAACCGGTGACTTTTATGGCAGAAAAGAAATCAGTAAAAATAGCACAGATATCCAAGGATTTTAACGTTAAAACCAAGGATGTCCTCGATATATTCAAGGATGCGGGCATTGACAAGAAGAGCGGAGCAGCAGTAGAAACCGACGAGTACGAGCTTTTCTTGCACATTGCGACAAAATCGCATCAGATCAAGAATATTGACGACTATCTCGACGGTAAGACTAAGATTACCGTTATAAACGAAAAGGCAGAGCAGCCTAAGGAGGTTAAGCCCGAGCCCAAGCCCGAGGCAAAACCTGCGCCCAAGGCGGCACCCGAGGTTAAGGCAGAGGCTAAGCCCCAGCCTAAGCCTGAGGTAAAGCCTGCCCCTGCAGTTAAGGCAGAACAGCCTAAGCCTCAGCAGGACAGACCTCAGCAGGATAGACCTCAGCAGGATAGACCTCAGAGAAAGCCTGAGGGCAAGCCTAACTTTGAGAACAAACCCCGTCAGCCCCAGGGCCAGCAGGGTGCGATCTCCACACCTAACGTATATCGCCCCGGCGATAAGAAGCAGTATAACTCCTACTCCAAGTACAACGACCGTCCCAGTGACGATCCGTTTGCAAAGCGCAGAAACGATATGTATCGCGCGGCTGAGGGTATGAGAAAGCCCGGCGCACAGCAGGGCAATCAGCAGAAGCCCCAGCAGGAGCAGTTTAAGAAGCCTGCGGTTCAGCAGCCTGCACCCAAGGTAGAGGTTAAGGAAACTCCCGCAGCTCAGGCAAACACTCTCCGCCCTGCACAGCAGGCTCAGATCGAGAAGGCGCAGAGACAGGCTCAGCAGCCCCAGCAGGTTGCACAGCAGCCCAAAAAGGAGCAGCCTAAGAAGGAACAGCAGAAGGCACAGAAGCGCGAGCTTCGTACCATCACCCCCACCGTTGATATTAAAAACGTTAAGGGCGGTGTAAATATCAATGCGGATTACGTTGCACAGCAGCCCAAGACCCGTGTTGTTGATATGAGAACCTCTGACGTTAACCTTTCCAAGTATGATGACCGTTATAACGAGCGCTTCTTCGCTATCGCCAACGGCAACGATACCAAGGCGCAGAAGCAGAAGCTTAAGAAGCAGGATAACCGCGGCCAGAATCAGAAGAGCGCGAAGGATAAGGAAAGAGCAGCGCAGGAAAAGATCAAGAAGATGGAAGCCGAGCGCGCAAGAAACAAGCAGCTGGAGATCACCGTTCCCGATGAGATCACTGTATCCGAGCTTGCATCCCGCCTTAAGAAGACCTCTGCAGAGGTTATCAAAAAGCTTATGCTTATGGGCGAGATGAAGGGTCTTAACGACGTTATCGACTACGCACCCGCAGAGCTTATCGCAGATGAGTTCGGCGCTAAGGTTACAAAGGAAGTTGTTGTAACCATTGAGGAGAAGCTCTTTACCGAGGCAGAGGACAATGCTGATGACCTTATCGAGAGAGCACCCGTTGTCTGCGTTATGGGTC
>JAZLCY010000052.1:0-9959 GCA_045614485.1 Eubacteriales bacterium | reverse complement strand
CTCGTCTTTTCTACATCATTTCACTCGTGTGGGAAACAGCGCCGTGGGTATTTATCTCCATGATCGCTCTTTGCCTGATAGACGGCTTTATGCCGGTCATCGGCTCTTGGATAACTAAGTTCCTGGTTGATAATATATCGGAGCTTGTTATTGCAAGGGGAGTTGATCCCACGATCCTCTCCGGCACTTTCTGGCAGGTTATTACCGGTAAAGAGATGCGCGCTATACTCATTCTTTTTGGTATACAGTTCATTCACTTCTTCGCAAAGAGAATTCTTGATAGGCTCAACTCTATGATCAACGTCGTTGCAGGTGAACTTGTCGTAAATCACATTAAGCTTAAGATAATAAACAAGGCAAAAACCGTGGATATGCGTTCTTTTGATATCCCCGGCTTCTATGAGAAACTTGAGAATGCAAACAGGGAAGCAAGTATGCGTCCCGTTAATATACTTATGGCAACCTTCAGGGTGGTAAGCTCGCTTATAAGCGTTGTTTCCTACGTTGTAGTGCTTGCAATACTCTCACCCCTTGCTCCTATTCTTATCGTCCTTTCTGCAGTTCCCGGTGCTATAGTAAACTATGTTTACCGTAACCGTAACTTCAAATATATGCGCCGTCATTCCAAGGACCGCAGGGCGATGAATTATTACTCCGACCTTATGGTAAATAAGGACTACGTTAAGGAGATAAAAATCCTTGGCCTCGGAGATACGTTTATTGGCAAATACAAGGCGGTTTTCAAAAACTATTACAAGGGTCTTAAAAGGCTCGTTGTAAGAGAAACGATCCTCAGAATTATAGTAAGCTTCGTTTTCTCTGTTGCATCTATTGTTCTTTTTGTGTTCGTTGCATACCGTGTCGTAATGGGCGATAGCACTATCGGTGATTTCTCGCTTTATACAGGCGCGATCACCTCTGTTGCAACCTACGTAACCCTTCTTATCACCTCCACCGCAACAATATATGAGGGCACTCTTTTCATCGATAATATGATAGAGTATATGAAGGAGAAGAGAACAGTCGTATCAACACTTTCCGAGCCTGCTGCCGTTAACCGCGGCGCACAGCACACTATCGAGTTCAGGAACGTGGCTTTCAAATATCCGGGCACGGAAAAATTCGTTATTAAGAATTTCAACCTCTCGCTTAAGTCGGGAGACTCTGTTGTCCTTGTCGGACTTAACGGTGCGGGAAAAACAACCCTTGTTAAGCTTCTCACCCGTCTTTATGACGTAACAGAGGGTGAGATACTGCTTGACGGAAGAAACGTAAAGGAATATTCACCTGAAGAATACTACGATCTTTTCGGAATCATATTCCAGGACTTCGGTAAGTACGCGCAAACCGTTTCGGAAAACATCGAGTTTGGTGACGTTGATAGGAAGCACGAAGAATCTGATGTTATCGAGGCTGCAAAGTCGGGTAATGCGCATGGCTTTATAACCGCATTGCCTGCAGGGTATGATACTCCTCTTACGAGAATTTTTGAGGAGAACGGAGTTGAGCTTTCCGGCGGTCAGTGGCAGAAGCTTTCTGTATCCCGAGCCTTCTTCAAGGATTCTGATATTCTTATTCTGGATGAGCCGACCGCATCGCTTGATGCACTTGCTGAAGAGGAGATCTTCGCGCAGTTCTCAAGGCTTGCTGAGGGCAAGATAAGCATATTCGTATCGCACAGGCTCTCGAGCGCGACCTCGGCAGGTAAGATCGTTGTTATCAATAACGGCGAGCCTGTTGAAGTCGGAACTCACCAGGAGCTTATGGAGCTTGGCGGCGAGTATTACACGCTCTTCTCGACCCAGGCACACCGTTACACGGGTGAGGACTTTTAACTGAAAATAATAAAAACCGATATTTCAAACCCTGCGGTAAGAAATATCGGTTTTTTGTTATGCGGCCGATTTGTTTTTTAGTTCCTTGTAATAGTGAGAACCAGCTATACTGTAATAAACGTCATCGGCGATCTTCTTTAAATAATCCTTTTCAAATGGGGAGGTCAATCCGCATTCGGTGAGGTATTCCTCAAACGTCATTTCACCTTCGTCGCGAACGATAAGGTCTTTGTAGATCTTAAAGCCTTCGCCCTCGTTCCTTGTTTCTATAGCAAAGAGTTCAAGTGATGCAGACATAGAGGTGCAGTAGGACTGAACGTAGGTGGGATAAAGCATGATATGGGGGATTATTATATCGCTAAGCGACGTAAAATAGGTGTAATTCAATCCCATATCGCGTGCGGCCTGGCGCATACATTCAATAAGCTTTTTCTCGGTGATCTCGTTATACTGAAGATTGTATGCATAATGCTCAAACAGTGCATAAAATCCCTGAATTATCAGGGTTGTAAGCGCGGCTTCGATCTGTGAGTAATAAAGAACCTTGTAATCGCTGTCGCTCAGCTTCTCCTTGAGCATCGGCAGTGTGATATATTCGAGTCCCTGGCTTGAAACCTCTGCCAGATCGAGCGACGCCGATGCGCCGTAATTAAGGTATGCATCTGAAAAATGCCCGAATTCGTGCGCTAACGTGGAGTAATCGCTGTAGCATCCGGTTGCCGTTACGAATAAATACGGAGCTTCGTAGTCGTAAAGATAGGTGCAAAACGATCCCTGATAGCGTGTGCTGGACGCGGCTGACACGTCAAAAAGCTTGTGCTGGAGCATATAGGAATATATGTCGCCAAGCTCGGAATCTTTTGTAAGGATCAGGTCGTGCATATCGTTGATCACGGTGGTTGCGGTTATCTCATTGCAGCCGGAGTCGTTAAGGTGCTTTGAGAACACAACGTTGTTAAGCTCAACGTAAACGGGAAGCACGTATTCTGCAATATCAAGTATATATTCCATTGCCTGTTCGGGAGTATAATCGTGGTATATGCTCTCGTAGGCATAGGTAAGATAGTTCTTGTGTCCAAGCTCGTTGCTTATCTGCTTGCGCAGCTTGATAAGATTTACGAGCAGCGCGGATTCTATCTTTGACATCTCAGAATCAATAAGGGCGGCGCATTCCTCTGCCGCGGCCTTGTAGGTGTAGGAGTTCTTGCCGTAGTACTCTTCGTAAAATGCCATGATCTCGCTGTAAGTACCGGTCATGGAGTTGTACTTGATCACCACTGTTTCAAACGAAAGGGTGGAGTATTCGTTCTCAAGCTCTGTCTCCTGTCTCATAAGCTCAACGAGAGTATCGGTAAAAATACCTCCGTCGGCGTACTCTTCGATAAATCCTTCGCCGAAATATTTGTCTTCAAAATATTCTGCGTGAAAAGAGCGCGCACATTCAATATAAAGCTCCTCGGCTGATTGTGCAATGCTTGCTCTGTTTTCCGAAAGGTATGCATATTCGCCGTTCCAGTATTCGTCTGTTACGTTCTGCATAGACATGATCTCGGCATAGGTTGTCAGCGTAATGAATTCATATGCAAGGCTGTCTGCCGTTTTGATAAGCTCGATGATAGAGTCGGGATCGGCATCCTCGTCATTAACCGAATCCTTGGCTGCAAGATACGCGGCTGTAACGGCTTCTATATCCGGGCGCACGTATTCGATCTTATCAAAATCAACCGTTCCGCGGCCGTAGTCCTTATATTCGGGCTGATTAACGGTCTCGTTCTCCGGCTTTTGAATATTATTTCCGCCTCCGGCGGTGTTTCCGTAGCCCGAAGCACAGGAACAAACGGAGATAAGCATCGCCACAAGCAAAATAATCGATAAAAACTTTCGCATAATTTCTCCAGAGTGTAGATTTTTGCATTGTATTAATATTATTTTACATAAAATATGTCACGTATTAAATAACAAAAGATAAACGGATTTTAAAATAATTATGAAGAAACAAAGAACTTCGCCTCTGTTAACAGAAAATTAACAAATGCAGTGCGGTAGGCTATTGAAAAATAGACAATTTTAGTATAGAATAATACAGGTAATAAAAAAGCTCGAAAAAGGCGCTTTTAAAAGAGTGTCTTGTTTATAAAACAAGGATTTTGAATGGTAATGAATATGAAAAGAAATGTCTATGCGGATAATGCGGCAACAACCGCACCTCATCCACTTGTAATAGAGGCTATGCACACAGCTCTTGATGTTGCTTGGGGCAACCCTTCAAGCCTTCATTCTAAGGGCAGGGAGGCAAAGAAACTTCTTGATGATGCCAGGGCAAGGATCGCCGCCGTTCTCGGATGCGATGCAGGGGAGATCTACTTCACCTCATGCGGTACTGAGTCGGATAACTGGGCTATCAAGGGCGCGGCTATGCGTATGAAGGCAAAGGGAAGAACACATATCGTAACAAGTGCAATTGAGCACCACGCGGTTCTTAACACCTGCGCCGCTCTTGAAAAAGAGGGATTCACCGTAACCTACGTCGGCGTTGATGAAGACGGTGTTGTAAAAATGGACGAGCTTCAGGCGGCTGTCAATGATAAGACCGCTCTTGTTGCTATCATGTATGCAAACAACGAGGTTGGTACTGTCGAGCCTATAAAGGAAATAACCGAGATTGCACACAGTGCCGGCGCACTTATGTTCACCGATGCTGTTCAGGCGGTTGGTAACGTTGAGATCAACGTTCACGAGCTTGGTGTTGATATGCTTTCCCTTTCCGGTCATAAGATCCACGCACCCAAAGGAATCGGCGCGCTTTATATTAAAAAAGGCGTTGTTATCGGTAACCTTATAGATGGCGGCGGTCAGGAAAGAAGGCGCAGGGCGGGAACAGAGAATATGCCCTATATAATTGCTCTTGCAAAAGCGCTTGAAATCGCTCAGCAACAGCTTATAGATATGCCCCGTGTAGCGAAAATGAGGGATAGATTGATAGAAGAGCTCACTAAGATCCCTTATTCGAAGCTTAACGGTCACAGAACAAACAGGCTCCCCGGAAACGTGAATATCGGCTTTGAGTTTATCGAGGGCGAGTCGCTTCTTTTAAGACTTGATTATATGGGTATTTATGCATCAACAGGTTCTGCCTGCTCATCTGCATCTCTTGAGGCATCTCACGTGCTTCTTGCTATGGGCGTACCCCATGAAAAAGCACACGGGTCCCTTCGTCTTTCAATTTCGCATGATACGACAGACGAGGATATCGACTATATAATCGCTACTGTACCCGGTATCGTTTCCACACTCAGAGAGATGAGTCCCCTTTGGGAAGAAGCAAAGAATAAGTAATATTTTGTAAAGGAAAGTTGACATAATGGAATATAGTGAAAAGGTAATGGATCATTTTATGAATCCTCGTAACGTTGGCGAGATTGAGGACGCTAACGGTGTTGGTATGGTTGGTAACGCAAAGTGCGGCGATATAATGAAAATGTATCTCAAAATTGATGAGAATGACGTTATCACCGATTGCAAGTTTAAGACGTTCGGATGCGGTGCTGCTATTGCTACCTCATCTATGGCAACCGAGCTTATCAAGGGCAAAACCGTAAAGGAAGCTCTTGCTCTTACAAACTCTGTTGTTGTTGAGGCTCTTGACGGACTTCCTCCTGTAAAGGTGCATTGTTCTGTTCTTGCTGAGGAGGCTGTAAAGAGCGCGGTTGCCGATTATTACACCAAGATCGGCAGAGAGATCGACTTTGAAATCGAAAAGGATCATCACGAGCATTAAGATGAAGATACTTGTTGGAATGAGCGGCGGTGTCGACAGTGCGTATGCTGCCCTTAAACTTATGGAAGAGGGCCACACTGTCGAGGGCGCCGTTCTTCTTATGCATAGCTATACAGAGATCGATTCTGCAAGGCAAACTGCAAAAAACCTTGGTATCAAGCTTCACGAAATAGATGCCAGGGAAAAGTTTAATCAAACTGTTATCCCGAATTTTATAAGTGAATATATGGCTGCAAGAACTCCCAACCCCTGTATCGTATGCAACAGCGACGTTAAGTTCCGTGTTCTTAAGGATTATGCGATGGAGCATGGCTTTGACAGGATTGCAACAGGACACTATGCAAGGATAAAGTGCGTCGATAATGGCGGTGAGAGGCGATTTGCAATAGCTGAGGCGCAGGATTCAAAGAAAGACCAGAGCTATATGCTTTGGCGCTTGCCACAGGATATACTTGCCGTAACTATGTTTCCTCTTTCTGAAACTGACAAGGAGGATACTCGCAAGGCTGCGGCGGCCGCTTCGCTTGCCGTGGCAAATAAGGCGGAGAGCCAGGAGATATGCTTTATTCCCGACGGAGATTATGCATCATACATAGAGGGAAGAGTTGGAATTTGTCCTTCCGGCGATTTTATAGACGAGGCGGGTAACAAGCTTGGTCGTCATAACGGAATTATAAGATACACAGTGGGGCAGAGAAAAGGGCTTGGGATCGCACTCGGTGTAAGGTCGTTTGTATCGAGGATCGATCCTGTTTTGAATACTGTTACCTTAACACCGATCCTTCCCGAAAGAGATGAGTTGACAGTGCAGGGAATAGTGCTTTCAGCATCAAAAAATATCGAATCCGACCGTCAGTATAAGGTAAGATTGAGATACCAGGCAAAGCCGCTTTTGTGCCGTGTTTCTGACCTCGGTGGTGGCAGGATAAAGGTGCTTCTTGAGGAAAAAGCAAGAGTCATAACCGCAGGTCAGTCTGCTGTTTTTTATGATTCCGACACTGTTGCTTTCGGCGGATTTATAGAGTAAAAAAGTCGCATGAATTTTGATTTTGACCACCGTGAATCCACACAAAGAATGATACGTAATAGAGTAAGAAACGGTTGAACCCGGGCACAGAAAGGCTCGGTTTCGACCGTTTTTCTTCTATTTTCGCAAAAAAATCTCGTAGAAAAAAATGCACATAAATTATAAATTATGCACAAAAAATTAAAATCACCTTAAAATGTCATATTTTGCGTGTTTTTTTGCGTTAAAAAAGTAACTACAATTCAACAATAACGGCAAAAACGTGCAATATCAAGCAAATACGTGCTTGTTTTGTGGAAAAATAGTTACATAACAGGCAATGTCTGAATGCTTTGGAAAATAAATGTGTAAACAATTATTTGCATTTTGAAAAATCCGTCCCTTTGCTATGTGATGATTGTGCAACATTCTATTAAATATACGCAATAAGGAATGGTTGACTTTTTGTGGTCAATGTGCTATAATTTGTGCAATAAGTGCATTATTATGTGCGTTTAAGAAATTTTGGAGGAAATTTTATGAAGAAATTATGGTTTCGGAAAGCTATTTGCCTACTGCTTTCTGTAACGGCACTCTTCAGCGTGATATCCTTCTCCGCGTTTGCTACTGCGTCAACCGGTGGCAAGAGGGGAACAAATCGCGATACCGCTGCATCTCTTCTTGATATGCAGTCGCTTGTCGGAGTATCTGCATACTCTGAGTATCTCAAAGAGCACGGCTGTGAGTACTATGTTGAAAGAAACGGTGCACTCGAATGGGTGACGGCCGATAAGGTTAGAGAGGGCGAGAAGATCCACGCTTTAAAACCTTATCAGGAAAATAAGGATTTGCCCATCGTATCCGTCGATTTGATCAACGGCATGATTCAGGACGGTAGTTCTGCTCAGACACCTGAAAAGAGTGATGCTTGTATGGAAGATTACGATGCTTCCAAGGATAAGGACGGTAACATCACCGGTCAGTGGAGAGATTTCATTGACAATTCCGGTATTGCCGATCCTCTCAAGAATACTCTTTATCTTCCCTCACAGGGCGAAACGACCTGGGCGGTAGATGTTGAGAACACCGGATACTATCACATCAGAATTGAATACTTCAGCGTAAACACCAAGGAGAGTTCTATAAGCTCGATCGAGCGCAAGCTTCTCATTGACGGTCACGCTCCTTTTGGTGAGGCAAGCACACTCACGTTCGATAAGAATTGGGCCTTTGAGTATGTTTCTGACCCCGTTGACGTAGACCCAAGCACCGAGCTCGGTACTTCATACGCCTGGAAGTCAAGTGACGTATACACCAAGACCGTTATCGAGTATAAGAGAAATGCTGACGGTAGCATCGTTGTTGAGAACGGTGTTAAGCAGAAGCAGAAGGTTGTTTACACCATCACTCAGGATATAATCGGTAACTCTATGCTTCCCACCGCTGTAGAGGTTCCCAAGTGGAGCACGTACTACTGCCAGGATGCAAAGGGTTATGAGCAGGAGTTCCTTAGTTTCTACTTCCTTGAGGGTACTCACCAGATCACCCTTAAGGCAGAGCGCGAGCCTATGATCATCAAGTCCATCGATCTCATTCCCTATGGATATAAGAGCGACGATGCTAACGAAACAAGAGATGATGAGGTTTCGCTTCCCAGCTACAGTTATTTCGTAACTGAGCAGAAGAAGAAGTACGGTGACAGCTATGCCTCTGCAAGCGGCGATATCGTAACTCTTCAGGCAGAGTTCCCCGATTACGTTTCCGACTCCTCTGTTTATGCAACCAACGATAACAGTAGCGCGGCGAACTTCCCCACATCCCACGGCTCTCAGAAGTACAACGTTATAGGTGAGAACAGCTATAATGCTATCGGTCAGTGGGCTGCATATAAGTTCACAGTTACTGCGTCCGGCCTCTACAAGATCGGTATGAGATATAAGCAGTCTGCCCTTCAGGGTATGTTCATCTGCCGTACTATCCTTCTGTCCGGCGGTGAGTACGGTATGGCGGACGGCACACCTACCGCTCCCTTCAAGGAGGCATATCAGGTTAGATACAACTACGACGATAGATGGCAGTCTAACTACCTTGGTGACGGTAATACTGAATTCGAGTTCTACTTCGAAGAGGGTGTTGAGTACACCGTATACTTCGAGTGCTCTCTCGGTTCACTCAAGGATTACATAAAGAGAGTTGAGGATGCGCTCAACTCCATTAACGCAAGCTATCTTAGCGTTCTTCAGCTTACCGGTAACTCTCCTGACGAGTACCGTGACTACAAGTTCCTTCAGATAATCCCTGATGATCTTCGAAACTTCATTGTTCAGGCTAAGGAGCTTCACGACGTTAAGAATGAGCTTGAGGCGCTTTGCGGAACGAACGGTTCGCATATCGCAACTCTTGAAACGATTTATAAGCTCGTTGACAAAATGGGACAGAAGGACGGCGACGATATAGCCGCAAATATGTCCAACCTTAAGTCATATCTCGGTACTCTCGGAACTTGGGTAAACGATTCCAAGAAGGGTACTCTTATAGTTGACAGCATTTCGATTTGCCCCTCAGATTCATCTGAGAAGGCACTGCCTAAGGCAAAGGCAGGTATCTTCCGTACCATATGGCATGAAATTGTCTCCTTTATATATTCATTCTTCACCAAGTACGACAACATGGGTCTTACTTCAAAACCCTCTAAGGACACTGTTTCGATTGACGTTTGGCTTGCAACAGGCCGTGACCAGTCGAACATCTGGCGTACTATGATAGATGCTGAAACCGGATTTACAGGACAAACAGGCTACGGTGTAAACCTTAAGCTTGTAACTGCAGGAACGTTGCTTCCTTCGATCCTTGCCCGAAAAGGTCCGGACGTATATATGGGACTTGGTTCAGGTGACGTTATCAACTACGCAATTCGTGATGCGGTATTGCCGATAGCGAAGATCGACGGCGCAGATAACAAGTACACCGAGAACTTTGATAACGACGTTTACAATAAAGACCATACAGTCTTCGAGAAAACAACCTACACCTACTATTACGAAGTAAAGAAGGGCGATAAAACAGAGAAGGTCTATGAGGTGTACGACCATAAGCTGACTGACGAGGAAGCAAAGGCTGACGGAAAGGTGCGCACACTTTCCTTCACCTCTAAGTCTTATAAGGAAACCAGCGGTGACAACTACGTACAGGCTGCTAACGACACCCTTGAACTTATGGGTCTTGTTTACGGTGTACCGCAGACAATGTCGTTTGCAATGATGTTCTACCGTATGGACGTTCTTGCTGCTGTAGGTCAGGAAGTTCCCGAAACGTGGGATCAGCTTCTTGAGATCCTCCC
>JAZLCY010000051.1:0-11674 GCA_045614485.1 Eubacteriales bacterium | reverse complement strand
GCTGATGAAGTTACTGCAAATACCGCAGACAGAGTTGTTACCATCACCGTTGCAGGTGAGTACAAGTTCCGTGCAGGCGCTCTCTGGGTTAAATCCATTGTTGATGCAAACGGCAACGTTATTGCAAAGAACGACAACTACAACTATGTTCTTGAAGCAGGTGAATACACCGTAACATTCGGAAACCTCTCTATGTTCGGTGTTGCGGCAGATACCGCTCAGGAGCTCAACCTTGAGCTTCAGGCAGCTGAAGAACCCGAAGAACCCGAAGAGCCCGAGACTCCCGATGAGCCCGAGACTCCCGACGTTCCCGATACTCCTACCACAGGCGGTAGCGGAACAAGCACTGATCCCTACGTTATCGGTTCTCTTCCCTTCAACGTTTCCTTTGAGAGTGCACACGATCTTTACTACACCTTCACTGCAGATAAGGATATGACAATCGTTATCCACTACACCAACGGTGCGTACGTAAGCGATCTTCCCAACTACGAGAAGGATGCTGTTAACTTCACCTATACCGTAACTCTTACCGCAGGTCAGACCGTTAAGATGAATCTCTGGGCAACTACTCCCAAGGCTTACTCTTACACTATCGAAGAGGCTGTTGTTGAGACTCCCGAAGAGCCTGAAACTCCCGAAACTCCCGATGAGCCCGAAACCACCGGCGTTCTCGTTTACATTTCCGAGGCTGCTTCAAACGGCAGAACCGTTAAGTTCGAGATCGACAAGGCTAACGGCACCATGGTAGTTACCAGATCTAACTCCAGCGGCAGTTTCGACGGTGTTACAGGTACTACCTACAGCTACTCCTACGATCCTGCTACCAAGACTGTTACCTTCGCAGCTGAAGGTTTCACCAGCTTTACCGGTATTACCTTTGATGAGAACGGTGCTCCTACATACGCTGCATATAACGGCGTTGCATTCACCAACTACACTCTTCAGTAATATGAAGCAAAAGCATTAAGGCATTTACCTTGATGTGTTTAGCGCCCTTGCCAATCGGCGAGGGCGCTTTTTCATTTTTTTTCTTGACTATGGGGCGCAAATATTGTAAAATAGAGTAGAATTAAATTTTCGGGAGAAACGATGAAAAATATAAGATTTAGATTTGGGGCGCTGATCGCCCTTATATTATGCCTTGCAATGCTGATTACCGCATGCGGAGAAGCTGTTACAGTTACACCCGGTGATCAGACAGGAGATATACCGAGCACAGAGCAGCCGGGCGGTGAAACCGGCGGTGAGACCGGTGGTGAATCCGGTGGTGAATCCGGCGGCGAACAAACTATAACGATCAATATCACTGAGGGAGATTTCTTTATCAGTGTTGGCGATACCTGCCAGCTCCACGTTGACAATCAGGGTATCCCCACAGAAGAGATCAAGTGGCTTGCAATAGGAGAGGCGGTTACAGTTTCAGAAACCGGCCTTCTTACCGCGGTTACAGTTGGCGAAGCTAAGGTTTATGCAACCTTTGGCGACGTTGACGACAGAATCATCGTTACCGTTGTAGATCAGGATATTGAGGTTGGCGGCGACCCTTACGTTAACGTAGACAAGGACGAGTTCTACGCGAACTACAAGCCTGCTACCTCATATGAGGACGCATACTACAGAAGCATGCACAACCTTATGTCCGGCACTATAGAAGTGCCCGATGCGGCGCCTATCATCTCAGAATATCAGCCGATGCGCGACGGTGTTCTTATAAGAAACACCGAGATGCTATTCTCTCTTGACGGCAATACATATTACGTTTATGACGCATACGGAGATCTCGTTATGGAGATATACAAGTGCGGTGCTTACACGGCGCTTGAAGAGGTTGCGGCATACGTTTATGCCTTTGGCACGTATCCTGTAAACCATGCCGTAAGCAAAAAAGAAAGCCCCAAGACAAATCCCTGGGGCATATATCTGAGAGTTAATCACACTAAGTTCTCCGGCAGTACCTCCAAGTATCCCTACGAGCCCGAGCTTCCCAATATCTCGGGTTGCGGCGGAACGTTGCAGTACTGGGAGATGGATATAGGAACAACCGGTACAGGCGGTGGCGGCTATGAGCCCGAGCTTTACAATGACGGTATTTCTATCACTCGCGGCGCGGCAAGAATCGTTTACGGCAAGACCGACCTTAACAAGAACGGCATTTACGAGTTTGGCGAGCATTTTGTTTTCTATACCTACAATCACTACAACGACTTCCAGGAATATCTCAACTACTACGGCGGTTGGGGAGAAATGTTTGGCAATATAACAGGCGGCGGAACTCTCTCGAGCAAGTATGACTACAACCCCACCCCCTACGTTAACGTTTACTGGGGCAAGCTCACTGACGGCGAGACCGCAGTTCCCTACGTTGTTGTTTGGTACACCAACGAGTTTGAGAAAATGATGGCGGCGGTGTGAAAATATCAATATCTTTTAAAAGGCGCCCTTGTGTAAAGGGGGCTGTCAACGCAAGCTGACTGAGGGATTGTAAAATGCAAAGAAAGCATAACAAAGCACTTGTTGACAACGCAAAGGCTCTTAGAAAAAGTATGACCAAGGAAGAAAAACATCTTTGGTATGATTACTTACGTGATTATCCTATACGTTTCTTACGTCAAAAGATACTCGGAAAATATATTGCGGACTTTTACTGTGCACGCGCAAATCTGGTGATTGAACTCGACGGTTCGGGGCATTATACCGAGGACGGCAAACAATACGATGAATACCGTACAGAGTTTCTCAAAGAATTTGGAATAACTGTGATAAGAATTCCTAATCCACAAATCAACGAAAACTTTAATGGCGTGTGTCAATACATTGATATCATGGTTAAAAGATTAAGCTCTCGCTAATTCAAACCTCCCACCTTGTACAAGGGTGGGAGGTTTCATTTCATTATTTTTTCGCCTCCCTTGTATAAAGGCTGGATTTGCTACATTGCTTTCCGCCTCCTTTGTGTAAAGGCTGGATTTGCTACATTGCTTTCCGCCTCCTTTGTGCAAAGGGAGGTGTCAATTATGCCAGGCCATAATTGACGGAGGGATTGTTACGAAGGCGTGGCTTGAGATAGGACAATCCCCCAGTCATATTCGGCAGCTTTGCAGCTCATATGACAGCCCCCTTTACACAAAGGGGCCTATTTAGTTAGCTTTACAAACAAAAAGAAAAAGTGGACACCGATTGGTGTCCACTTTTTTAGAGCTTAGTTATCTTACGATCAAAACTCAATCAGAACTGATCCTCGAAAGGAATCTCGGGAGTGTTGATGCTGGTTGTGATAACGTCCTCGCAGGTGAGACGAACGAGCTCTACAACGGGTGCTTCATAATTTCTCATCTTCAATTCCTCCTTATGCGTTCTTGTATGCGGCAGCGGATGCGCCGTAGTTGTTAAGAGCTGCAACGAGAGCTGCAAGGTTTGCACTCTCATCGTTTGCCTTCTCATTGATGTAAGAGTTTACAGAGTAGGTAAGAGTGTTACCATTAACCTCTGCGGTAAGAACCTCTGCATATGCGGTTGCGAACACGCCTTCAATTCTGATGGTGTAAACGCCATTCTCGTCTGCAACGAGGTCTTCCTGAGCGTAGGTGGTGGTAATGCCGTTAAAGTTAACGGTTACAACGTCGCCGCCCTCAAGCTCAACGTCGATAATGAAGGTAACGTCACTACCAAGCTCAAGAGCAACGCTCTTGAATGCATCACCGGTAGAAGCGAATACGCTCTCGGGAATTGCATTGGTGGAGGGAGTAAGTTCAAGGCCCTCGGTTACAAGTGCATCAGTGTCACCAACGTAAGCCTGTGCAGCTGCACCGTAAACAAGAAGGTCAGAGAGAAGAGTCATAAGAGCGGTATCGTTCTTAGTGCCCTCGTATGCCTGAGCCATCTCGTAGTACTTCTTAACGCTCATGCCGCTGTGAGAAGCAGTATAGGTATTAGTTGCGTACTTAACACTGAAGGTTGCGTTGATAGCATCACCAAGCTGAGCGGGGTTGATGCCCTCAAATACGAACTTGATTCTGCCGTCAGCAAGCTTAGTACCGGTTACGGTAGTGGTCTTACCGTCAAAAACAAAGCTTGCAGTTGCAGACTTGAAGCCGGGAGCGGTAACGTAGTAGTAAACATCGATGTTATCTTTGATGTTGAGAGATACGCCGTCAACAGCTACGGGGTGAGGATACTTATCAAGTGTGCATCCTGCATCAAATTCGATAGTACCGTTGTAGTTCTTGATGTTACCGGTTACGGTGATTTCGTCACCAACCTTAATAGCATCAGCACCAACACCGGAAAGACGGAAGCACTGAATGGTCTTTGCAACACCTGCGGTGTTGTAAACGGTGATGTTAACAGTTACGTTCTTGTAGCCGGAGTCATATGCAGTAGGAATAGCAGAAATTACACCTGTAAGAGTGTAATTACCACCGGGAAGGGTTGCGCCGCTTGCAAGTGCGAATGCTGCGTCAACAACCTCTGCTTCGGTTATAGGAGCATGAAGAGTTACGGTGTACTCCTCATAGTAGGTGTTTTCACCGATGGTGAACTTAGCAGTAAGAGTAACTACCTCATCATCTGCGCCAAGCTCAGGAACGGTGAATTCTGCAACGTTATTCTCAATAGAAACGAACTCGCTATCACAGGTCCACTCGATAGCAACGTCCTGGTAGTAAACGCCTGCGGAAGGAAGGGTTACGGTAGTATCCTTGTACCAGATATCGCTCTCGATATCAACCTTCTCTGCCTCGTATTCAAGCTTTTCGGAATCGGTCTTCTCAACAACGGTTGAGCAAGAAGTCCAGTTAATGTTCCAAACAGCGGTACGGTCCTTGTTAGAGGTGCTGTTAGAGGGAGAGTTGTTCTCGATCTTAATGGTGAAGTCGCCGGCAACGGGAGTTGCAAGAGTCCAGGTGTGGCTGTAAGCCGTAAGCTTAGTAGCAGAAAGGTTCTGAACAGTTTCGCTCTGAGTTGCACCGTTAGAATCGGTAATGGTTATAGTGAACTTGATCTTAGTGTCACTGAAAGGAAGACCGTAATTGAGGGTAAGCTCCTCAATACCACCGGTGAGAGTGGGTGATACGATAGATCCCTTTGCTGTTGTCTTACCGTTCATACAGAATGCTCTTACACTTGAAGAACTACCGATGAACTTAAATGTGGGGCTGCTATCAGTTGTACCGCCCTGCATAACGGCACAGTTTGTGCCCACCCATTTGTTGGTAGTTGTACGAGTTCCGTAGCCGGTGTTCGTGTTTACGGTGTTAAAGTCATCCGAGTTAACGGAAGTGTCAGCCGCAAACGTGGTCAAACCAAGCGCACCAACAAGAAGTGCAACTACTGCCAAAACGACAAGTATGCGTTTTGCTGTTTTCATTTTGTTTTTTCTCCTTTTGTTTTGTTTTTATTTTTGAGTATTTGCTATTTTGTATTTATTATATATATCCATATCCGTTCTTGTGGCAAGCAAGGGGGTTACGGAGATATAACCTTTGTGGATAGCGACGGTGTCGCGGTCGAGGTCATCGGGACAAACGTCCTCAATTTTATGGCCTTCCTGCACGTAGATGTCGTTGCCAACGTAGACGAAAGCATCTGAGAAATACTGCGAGCCCTGGTAGGTCATTCTGATACCGATATCGTTATCGGGCATATTTACGTTAAACACTGCGCCACCTTTGAGAAGATCACGGGACGTAAGATATTCATACACCCTGCCAAACTCCCCTGCGACCGCAGCCTGCGTATCGGGAAAGGTAGAAAAAGCAATGCCGGGAATACCGAGCCTTGCCGCCTCAAAGATAGCGGCAACAGTGCCCGAATAAACAAGGTCAACACCAACGTTAACACCCTTGTTTACACCCGAAAGGATAAGGTCAAACTTCTTATTAAGGGCAAGCACGCCGAATCTGACGCAGTCTGCCGGGGTGGATGCCATTGAGTATGCCTCAACGCCCTCCATAAAGTCAACCTTTTTAATTTCAATAGGATGAGTAAAGTCTATTGCGTGGCTCATACCGCTTTGCTCAACCTTGGGAGCTACAACGGTCAATTCACCAAGCGTTTTTGCCCACTCGGCAACAAGCCTGATGCCGATAGCATCAATGCCGTCGTCATTAGTTAAAAGAATTCTCATAACCAGCCCTCGTTGGTGCTCTTATACTCTTTGATAAGCGCATCAGCCTTGGCGATAAGCTCAGCCATTTCTTCCGCGTTATAAACGGTGGCGCCTGCGGCACAGTCATGACCGCCGCCGCGATACTGCTCGGCAAGCTTATTGATCGTCATAAATCTGGAACGAAGGCGAACTCTTATAGAGCCGTCGGGATTATCGATAAAGGCAAGCCAAACAAGGCTGCCCTTGATAGAATCAAGATAGGAAACAGATGCGCTTGCATCCTCACCCGAGAGGTTAAAGCGCTCCTGCATTGCCTTATCAACGTAAAGGTAGGCAACGCCGTTTTCGGTGATCTGCATATTCTCATAAACGTATGCCTCAAACTTAAAGAGGTCAAAGTCTTTAAGATAGAGATTAGCATAGAGAGTATCGGTATCAATACCGAGATCAAGCAGCATACCTGCATATCTCATAGTGTCGCCGGAAACGGAGCGGAAACGGAATCTGCCCGTGTCGGTTACCATACCGGTGTAGATATAGGTTGCCGCCTCGGTGGTGATCTTAAGCTCATCACGGAAGGTGTAATAGAACTTTGCAATAAGCTCGGATGCAGAAGAGCACTCTTCCTCTACCCAGGAATAATCGCCGTAGGGCTTGATATCAATATGGTGGTCGATCTTAACAAGCTCGCGGCAAAGGGAATATTTCTTATTCGAAATTCTATCCACTGTTGCGGTATCAACAACTATACCGAGCGCATCAGCATATTCCTCATCCGCAATAGGCTCGTCCTCGCCGCCAAGGAAGGAAAGATAATCGCTCATATCGTTGTTCAAGAGGTATATCTTCTTCTCGGGGTAGGTTGCCTTAAGGATGGTGTAAAGGCCCTTTGTTGAGCCAATGGCATCACCGTCAGGACGGAAGTGGCGCATTATGATGATTTTGTTATATTCCTTGATCTTCTCAAGGATCTTCTTCATATTCTCGATCATTATTTGTTATCCTCAATTATTTTTACAAGGTCCTGGAGCATTGCCATAGCCTCTGCCCTATCTTTAAGAGTTGCACCGCTTGCCTTCTCGTGACCGCCGCCGCCATATTTAACAGCGGTTTTATTCACGTTATAGAGGCTGGAGCGAAGCTCGCAAAGAACACCCTCATCGGTTTCGGTGAAGTTAGCCCAAACGTCAACCCCGCGGATCTCACCCATAACACCAACCATTCCGCGAGAGATAGTGAACGTATCAACGCCGTAGGAATTTACCTCGTCCTTTGTGGTGTATATATAAGCAACACCGGGAGCGGCAAACTGGATCTTAAGGGCGAACTTTGCCCTGAGCTGTATGCGCTCAAGGTCATCAGAATAAAGGTTTCTGTATATATCCCCGGTATCAAAGGGAACAGACATAAGGTATGCCGCAACGGTATGTGTCTTAGCAGTGGTGGAATCATATCTGAATCTGCCGGAGTCGGTTACCATACCGGTGTAAAGCGCCTTTGCCGCGGTGGAATTAAGCACGAGGGGGGTATTCATAGCAAGGGCGGCAACAAGGCCGCAGCAGCTCTCAAACGATGTATCTGTAAGCTCAAGCTCGCAAATATTCTCGCAAAAGATGTGGTGGTCGAGCCTTACGGTTTTCTCAGCAAGGGTGTATCTCTCATCAGCGATAAGGGATTTTGCAGAGGTATCAAGCACGATGGCAAGCGCGCCACGGTAGGTTTCGTCCTTTACCTCATCCATAACAGAATCATCTACAAAGGAATATCTGCCTGCGTTATCGCCCACCATATAAACCTTTTTCTCAGGGAAGGTTGCGAGAATAAGGTGCTTTAATCCAACCTGCGAGCCGATAGCATCACCGTCGGGCTTCTTGTGGCGGTGGATAATTATTGTGTCATAGTGCTTAATGCACTCAAATATCTGGTTATACATAGATTATCTTAAAACAAACACTTTCCATATTAATTCAGTATCATTATATCATAGATATAACAGATTTTCAAGCGGAAGAATAAATTAAAATATTTTTAAGAGATTTTCGTACAATAGGATATTTTTTGACAGCTTTCGTGCTTTGTTTTGTAAAAAACAAACAAAGACCGATAACGCGGCATTCGGCGTTATCGGTCAAGTGTTTATTAAGTCGCTCAGGCGAGCTTCTGATAAGCCAGCCTTTCATCTCCGTTTTCAAGATATATTATTCCTTGGTAGGAAAATCCCGCCTTAGAGAGCGCCTTTTGCATCGGGATATTATCCCTATGGGTGTCGATCCTGACACTCGATGCCAAGGAGGTGCAATAGGAGAATATAAAGGATGCAACTCCCCTGCCCGCGCATTTTACTGCAACGCGGTGGATATAAGCATATTCTCCGTTATCAAGCCAAGAGCCGCCATATATTTTGTCGTACGCGGGCTCGTTTCCCTTTGCAAAGGCAAAAACGGCGAGGATCTCGCCATCCTCTACAACGGTAAAGAGCCTGCCGGCATTTATATCCGCCTCGATCACACTGCGGCTCGGGTATCCGCCCTGCCACTGCTTCTCGTTGCCCGACTCTTTCATAAATCGGCGGGCCGCCTCATATATAGCTTCCAGAGTGGGAATATCTTCAATTTTCGCTAATTTAACGTTCATAAAAGCTCCAAAAGAGTGTTTTTTTGTTACACGGATGCACACTTATCGCGCTTTTTCACACTTTTTGCACGGTGCTGATTCCTTCTTGATAAAGTGCATAATAACAAGCTTTGCAGTGATGAGGATCACCGTGAGCGCCATAATACCAAGAAGAATAAGCATCTCGATGGGAAGGGACACGGAGAATGCAATCATAAACAGGGGCTTGCCTATCTGGATAATGAAGCCCGGCTTTGTTAACTCGAGGATAAAGAGCAACGCGCAGACAACAAGGTTAAACAGGAGCACAGAGGAAAGAATCGCGGTGCGGCACCACTTTTGCATTTTGAATCTTTCCGGCTTGGCAACAAGGGTGGCAAGATCAACGATCGGAATCAATCCAACCCAAACAAGCAGGAAGAGGTATCTTAAATCATAGAGCGCGTTTGCAATAGATCCGACACCCGATATGCCTGCACCGGTGAATACAAACACAACTATCGCGAGGACAGAATATGCGATATATTCGGGGATCGCAAGCTTGAATTTGAGGCTCGAAACTGCCAAATTCTTTACACGGGTAGGCAAAATGCTGCTCTTGGCGCCGGATATGATACCAAGGACAGAGAAAAAGAGCACAAATAGATTTGCTATCACTGTGTCATACGGAAAGAGGAATATACCAAGAGTTGATGAATATGCACCGAGCGCGTGGTTTCTTACGTAAAGGGGGATGTTTATCATCACGAGCGATATTGCCGCCAAAGATAAAACCGCCATAACAGATGATGCAATGATCTTGCCTATCTTACATAGCCTGCCAACAAAAAGATGATATACTGCCAACAGAGCGGCAAGCACCGGGATAAAGAAGGATATTACTATCGGGAGCATAACGAGGGGCTCGGCAAACTTATTTGCAACAAATCCCGACAGGCACATATAAAAATCAAACATAAAGAAGCTTGACATAAAAACCAGAGCTCCGAGTGTTATATACGGAGCGGCATTTATTTTGCAGATCTTATTTTTCATAATATGCATTCTCCGTAGTTATATTTTTGATGTTCTCATTCACGTTTCCAATGGAAACAAATTCAACGTTTTTCTTAAGAGTTATTGTTTTGTATCCGATCATATCGGTGTCATGATAGAGCTGGTTTGTGCATTTTACACCGTAAGAGAAGATAGCCTTATCGCCATCCTTATCTGTGTAGATGATCTCGCCGTAGTTTTCGTGGTCGTGGCCAACGAAGAAGGCCGAGATATTTGCCTCCTTGAGCGCCTGATACGCGCCGTTGTTCTCATATCCGTGGAGCACCTTGGGCTCTCGCCACTCGCCCTGCCCTACAGTTTCAGGCGTGGGGGAATTGATATACTGCTCCTTTGCCTCGGCAAACTCAACGAGGGGGATGTGGAAGAACGCTATGCCGATATAATCCTTATCCGCGGTTGCCTTCTCATATATTTTCTTTGCGTGGGCAAGCTGATCCTCGTGGATAACGTCATAATCATAGTCTGTGCCGTTGAAATAATAGCTGTTTGAATCTATGATATGAATACGGTAGATAACGTCTACTTCGTCGCGAGACTTTGTTATGTCGTCCACAAGGTCGATATAATAATTGGTAAGGCCAAAGAGGTTATCGTCCTTAAAATCAACGAAAGCGGCAAACTTATTTTCTTCTACCTCTTCTCCGGCGTTGGCGGTATATTTAAGTATCGTTTTGTTGATGAAATACTTCGGATAGCTGCCCTGGTTATCGTGGTTGCCAAAGGTAAAGGCAAATTTACAGATCCTTTCATTACCGCGGTTTAGAGTTACCTCAGCGCACTCCTCATTCAACGTTTTTATAAGCTTTTTCACGATCTTGCGAGATGCATACATAAAGCTATCGCCCGTTACAACAACAAGGTCGGGCATTTCCTTCTGTATATCGTTTCTCACAATATTAAGCTGCAATTCAAGATCACTCTCTGCACCGAGGTGAATGTCGGTGAGCTGCAGTATTTTAAAGTCGTCATAATACTGCATTGTTGTTCTATACTCGGCTACGTCATATTCCTTCTCTTTAATAAGCGAACAGGACGCGAGAGAAAAAAGAAGCAAAACCGCCGATACAATAGCAAATATCTTCTTCATTTGTTACTCCAACTGTCGTTTTTTAAGATATATACAAGTATAATACACACGCGCGCAAAAGTCAAGATGAGGAGAAATGTGAGAAAGAGAGGAAAGAGTAAATGGTGAATAATGAATAATGAATAGTGAAAAATAAAAAAGCCACAAAAGTGGCTTACGGGAGCTGAAAGGGGTTATATTACGGCGTAGCATCGTATATTAAAAAATGATGCATCGCCTAAGAGCGACTAAAAGGTGCGTAAAGTGGGGAAAAACGACTAAAAGTACACCTCAAACTGCTCAATAAATTGGAATTTGATTATTTAGTCAATTCGCATTTGTAGCGGACAACGGTTTCATTGCAATAGGTTTCAGAGAACTCTACAATGTTAAACCCTTTATTCCGATAAAACCCAACGGCATCATTATCTGTTTTGGCATATACAGATAGCAAACCGTAATCATTTACCACCTGATTTATCATATAAGAGCCGACACCTTTTCCACGAGCAGATACATCTACTGCAATACCTATAATTTCTATTTTCTTCTGCTCTATAAAAGAAACTACCATAACACCCAAAATCTTGTCTTGTTCAAAGCAAGCAAAGATTTTTACGGAATTGTTATTTAAGAACAGGTCTACTTTATTATAAAATTTTTCTTCGGTCGGCATAAACATACAGTGCTTATAAATCTCGTATGTTTGTAAAATCTCATTTTCAAGAGTTAGTTCTCTTAATTTCAATTCCATTGCACTCACCTACAAATTCCGGATTTTCGGTGAGTTTATTATATCACACTTTCGAAAACAAATCAAGGCATAGCTT
>JAZLCY010000050.1:0-6909 GCA_045614485.1 Eubacteriales bacterium | reverse complement strand
CGTGTTAAATTTTATCGGCATAGCATCACAGACGCAATTTCACCTTTCTTTATTAAGCGTAACATATGTTAAAAAAATTAGCAAAATTTAGCGATAAATTATTGAAATCCGTATCTTTATGTGCTATCATTATTATGTATAAATATTTTTTGAGATAACTTTTTGCTATATCTACATTAAGGAGAATGCACCATGAAGAAGTTTGCAAGACGCGGCTTATTGCTTTTGTTAACAATAGCACTTATAGTTTCCGCATTTTGTATCAGCTCGTTTGCGGCTCAATCACAGCCCTTCGAGTACTCCAGCGAGTACAACTCGGGAGAAAGAGACGTTGTTTGCACAACGCTTGAGGGTACTTCCGCCTCATCATACTACGCAGGAAGCTATACCTACGATAGCCTTAGCTCCCTCTCGGCAAGCGCGCTTAAATCAAGCCTTGCCACTTTGATGAAGTCGACGCATAGCTATATTTCATCTTACAACGACTGCCATTACGAGGCAAACAGAACCGATTGCGAGAATGAAACAGGCAAAAACGACAAGCTTTCTCTTATCTACACCGACTACACCGCTACAATGAGCCAGTGGAACGGCTGGAACAGAGAGCACGTTTGGCCCCAGAGCCTTGGCGGTGATAACACCTCCGGCGGTGGTGCAGACCTTCACCATATCCGTCCCTCTGATGCAGGCGTTAACTCTTCCCGCGGCAACAAAAAGTACGGCGAAGCAGGCGATAATGCAACCTCAAAGTACGGCTCAAACCCTGCAACAGGTTACCTCGGCGGCACGTACAACAACACCTACTTCGAGCCTAACGATAACGTTAAGGGCGACGTTGCAAGAATCTGCCTTTACGTCTACGTAAGATGGGGTTCTGCTTGGGGCGCAGACGATATAACCAAGGTTTTCCAGAGCATCGACGTTCTTCTTGACTGGTGCGAACTCGACCCCGTTGATACCTGGGAAATGGGTAGAAACGAGGTTGTTCAGGACATCCAGGGCAACAGAAACGTATTTATCGATTACCCCGAATACGCATGGATCCTCTTTGACCGTGAGGTTCCCGATGATATGGACACTCCCTCCGGAATGGCAAGAAGCGGCGGTTCTACAGGCGGTTCTTCCGGCAGCGGTTCTACAGGCGGCTCTACCGGTGGAAGCACAGGCGGCGGAGCAGGCAGCTCTACTCCCGCTGAGGAAGTGACCGTTACCACCAATATAGCAACCTATGCAAGCGCTAACGGTTGGACTAACGACACCCAGCACACATCTATTACGATGGACTCCAACGTTACCGTTAGTGTTTCAGGCGGTGGCAATACAGGTAAATATTACACAAGTGGTACAAACTGGCGACTCTATCAAACCGAGTCTGCCAAGCTCACTATACAAGCTAACAACGGATGTACCATCTCTAATGTAAAGATCAGCTACACATCAACCAATAGCGGTGAACTCAAAAACGGTAGCACAGCCGTTAGCTCTGGAAGCACAGTGGTAGTAAATGCCGACTCTATAACCTTGAGTGTTGGAAACTCCGGTAGCGCTACAAACGGACAGGCACGAATCACCGAAATCGAAGTTACTTATACACTGCCCGGCAACGCATGCCAGCACACGAACACCAAGACAACTACTGTTAACGCTACCTGCACCGCAGCAGGCTCTACTACAATTACCTGCCTTGACTGCGACGCGGTTGTTTCAACAGAAACCATTCCTGCAACAGGGCACAGCTTCTCAGGTGGCATTTGCACCAACTGCGGCACTGAAAAAGAAGTAATCGTCTGCACGTTTGCCGGTGCAGAGAATTTCACCGAGGATACGCTTAGCGGCACCACCGTTACAATGCCATCAGCTCCTACCCTCTCCGCATCCTATAGCAAGAGTTACACCTTTGTTGGTTGGACGACCTCTGATCTTTCCGATACGACCGCCGCTCCCACCATCTATAAAGCGGGTGACGAAGTTGAGGTGACGAAGAGCACCACATTCTATGCTCTCTACACATACACCGTGGCAGGCTCATCCACAACCACACAATCCTACAAGGAGACCGCCCTCGCGAACATAAAGTCAACTGACGTTGTAGTTATCACGATGACAAAAGGCTCTACCGTTTATGCTTTGTCAAATGACAAAGGTACCAGCGCAGCTCCCACTGCAGTGGTGGTAACCGTTAGTGGCGGAAAGCTGTCCGCAGATCCCGCGAGCAACCTTTTGTGGAACATTTCCAATAGCGGCGGAAACCTTACCATCTACGTCAACGGCACAACTGCAAAATGGCTCTACTGTACAAGCACAAACAACGGTGTTAGAGTAGGCACTAACGCAAACAAGACATTTACGGTTGATTCAAGCAGCGGTTATCTTAAGAACACCGCAACAAGCCGCTACGTTGGTGTATATACAACCAACCCCGACTGGAGATGCTACACAAGTACCTCCACCAATATCAACGACCAGACGCTCAAATTCTACGTTTTGACCTCCGAGACATCAGGCGGCGCATCTACAACTTATTACACCACCAATCTCACACTCTCGGGCGATTGCAAGCACCCCTCAACCATCATCGAGAGGGAGGATGCAACCTGCACGCAAGCAGGCTTCGAAAAGGAAATCTGCTACGTTTGCGATCACGTGTTCTCCAACACCGAGATTCCCGCAATAGGACACAACTACGTTGACGGCACTTGTACAAATTGCGGACACGAGGATGCAATATTCCCCTACGACATAAACAAGGAATACAACCTTTACGTTGAAATTAACGGTGTGAAGTACTACGTAACAGGCACCGTTACAAGCAAAACATTTGGTGCAACCACGAATGTATCGCAAGCAGCCGCATTCAAGATAGATCAAACATCCGCAGGAGAATACACCATCTCCTTCTACGATGCAAACAACGTTAAGCAGTATATCGTTTTGTTGGATAACGATTCCACCTCATGCATTAGTCTTACCGAAGATGTGTCTGAGGCATCGGTGTTTAACTGGAGCAAGGATAGAGCAACTCTTATCGACGCAACCACCGAGAGATCTATTGCCAAGACAAACAACGACTACTTTGGCGGATACAAGCAGACGTCTGTGGGCTTTGTAACCTTTGTAGCAGACGTTGTAGAACCTATCGATCCCCCGACGGTTGATCCCGATCCCACTCCGGAACCCGAAGAGCCTGAAAGCACACCTGAGCATTGGGAACTCGTTACAGATGCATCCACACTCAAGGCAGGCGACAAGATCATTATTGTTGCCGCTAACGGAACTGAGTATTTTGTTGCAGGTGATATCAGCAATCAGGTTATGGCATCACTTTCCGTTAGCGTTTCAGATGGCATCATAACTACGCTTCCAAGCGGAACTGTTGAGCTCATTCTCGACGGTAGTTCAGGCGCATGGACTCTTAAAAACTCAAGCGGTAAGGCTCTTGGTGCAACCGCAAACAAAAAGCTTGCCTGGGGTAGCGGAACTACAACCTGGACAATCTCTATATCAAACGACAAAGCTACCATTCAGAACTCAAACTCCTCATTCGGTAGATTCCTTTATAATGTAACCTCACCCCGTTTTACAACCTACACGTCCGACACCAATGCAAATATGCTCTTGCCACAGATATTCAGATACGTTCCTGCAACAAGCAACACCCCCGAGGAACCCGAGTTCGACTGCTCCGCAGGAAAACACAACGAGAACGAATACGGCTACTGCAAGATCTGCGGACTTGCTATCAGAACCGCATCTTTGGTGCTTGGTAATGACCTCTCCTTCCAGTTTGGTGTTAATATTGTTGACAAGAGCATCAACACCGAAGGCGCTTATATGCAGTTCCATTTTAACGGCACTGTAACGACCGTTGCTGAGTTCAAGACAAACGGAGAATATATCTACTTTATCTTTGACGGTATTTCTCCCGATCAGATGACAGCATCTATCACCGCGATACTCTTCATTGATGGCAGTGAGGCTGCGAAGCTTGAAAACTACTCGGTTGAGAAGAACCTGCGCGGCATTCTTGCAACTACAACAGACGCAACTCTTATCGAGCTTATCCACAAGACTCTGCTTTACGGCCAGGCGGCACAGAACTACCACGAGAACGAGAATCCCGCTATCGATGATACAGGACTTAACACCGACGGTGTTACTGCAAACCAGAGCGACGCAATGACCCTTCAGGGCAACAGCTCGGCTAACCCGATCAGAATCACTGCAGTTGGCGTGCATTTTGACCGCTACAACTCCTACTACGTAAAGATCTACGTTGCTGACGTTGCGGAATTTGATTCCCTTACCGTTGACGGTGCGGCATACGGTCTTTCCGATATGTATAATTTGGGCGACGGATACTATCAGTTCTACTTTGGCACAGTTGATGCAACCAACTTTGACACCAGAGTTACGGTTGAGCTCAACTCCACGTCACAGGGCACGGTTACCAGGCTGACCTACAGCATCAACGCATATGCATATGCTGTGGCAGGCGATGCCAACGCAGATGCTGATATGAAGGCTCTCGCACACGCACTTTACAACTACGGCAAGGCTGCTGAGGCATATTACAATGCCCACAAGCCCCAGGCTTAACGGAGGATGACGAATGAAAAAGAAGTACAAAGCTCCTCGCGTTGAGATAAAAGACATTGAAGTAGAAGACATAATCGCAACCAGCCCCGATGACAACCGCCCCGGCTCAGGATTTGACGGCGGAGATATCGGACTTGGCGAGGGCGATCTTCTTCCTTAAACCCCATAGAGAAAACCGAGGCGCGCCTCGGTTTTCTTTTTTAGAAAAGAAAGCTTTCGCTTTCTCGCTTGACGAGTGGCGTGGGGTTATGATACAATAGTTTCGTGAATAAACGAAAAAGGAAGGATATGACACGATGAATACCCCCTTTACCGAAATCAAAAAGAAGCTTGGCTTTGGCTGTATGCGCCTGCCTATGATCGAGGGCAAGGTTGATAATGCAACCTTTTGCCGAATGATAGACACCTTTATGGAGAACGGCTTCAACTATTTTGATACCGCGCACGGATACCTTGACGGCGCGAGCGAGATAGCTATCCGAGAGTGCCTTACCTCCCGTTATCCGAGAAAAAGCTACGTTCTGACAAACAAGCTTACCGGCTCGTTTTTCAAGAGCGAGGAAGAGATACGCCCGTTTTTCAATATGCAGCTTGAGGCATGCGGCGTTGAATACTTTGACTTCTACCTGATGCACACGCAGAACGCCCCCCTTTTCAAGAAGTTCAAGGCCTGCCGCGCATACGAGACCGCATTTGAGCTTAAAAAAGAGGGCAAGGTGCGCCACGTTGGTATCTCCTTCCACGACTCTGCCGACGTGCTTGACGAAATACTTACCGCATACCCCGAGATCGAGGTTGTGCAGATACAGTTCAATTACTATGACTACGAGGACAAAAACGTTCAGTCAAGAGCCTGCTATGACGTTTGCAGAAAGCACGGCAAACCCATTCTCGTTATGGAGCCTGTTAAGGGCGGAACTCTCGTTAATCTGCCCGAGGATGCAAAAGCGCCTATTTTAGCGCTTAACGGCGGATCACTTGCAAGCTATGCAATAAGATTTGCCGCAGGATTTGAGGGTATGGTGTGCGTTCTTTCCGGCATGGGAAATATGAACATGATGCTTGACAATATCTCCTATATGAAGGATTTCAAGCCTCTTAGCGAAACCGAGCATAAAGCACTGCGCGAGGCGGTGGATATCATACACCAAAAGGACTTTATCTCCTGCACCGGCTGCCGCTACTGCGTTCCCGGATGCCCTATGGGGATCCTTATCCCCGACGTTTTCAACTGCCTTAACGATAAAAAGCTCTTCAACTCCTGGCAGGGCGAATATTTTTACAACTGCGTTTACACCAAAAAGGGTGGCAAGGCATCCGACTGTATCGGTTGCGGCGCTTGTGAAGAATCCTGCCCACAGCACCTGCCTATCCGCGAGCTTCTGATCAAAGTGAAGGAAGAATTTGAGGACAAGGAAGATAACGAATAAAAATATTTTATTTTTATCCTTTTGCTGTTGACTTTGTCTGAAATAAATGTTATATTGAATTGATTTATCCAAAAAAGGAGATATATTATGAATTTTATCAATAAAAACAATGTTGGCCCTATGTACACGGCAAGACTTGGTAAGGACACGCTTTTTGAGGCAGCTCCCGGCAGTTTTAATTACACCGGCGCTTATGACGAGGCAGTGCGCTTTGTTGAATCCCACCAGGTTAAGAACACCACCCTTTGGGCATCGTTCGTTGAGCAGTTTAAAATTCAGGTTGACGCGCGCGACGGCGGTTGGAGCGGCGAGTTCTACGGCAAGATGATGCGCGGTGCATGCTGGGTTTATAAATATACACAGGACGAGGCGCTTTACCGCGTGCTTGAAAACACCGTTCGTTACCTTCTTTCCTGCAAGGAAGAGAACGGAAGGATCTCCTCATACGAGCAGGAAAAGGAATTCACCTATTGGGATATGTGGTGCAGAAAGTACGTTATGCTCGGCTCACAGTATTTCCACGAGATCTGCAAGGACGAGGCGCTTAAGGAAGAGATCGTTAAGACTCTTTCCGACCACCTTGACTACATAATCGACCATATCGGCGAGGGAGAGGGACAGATCGATATTCTCGACTCAACCACGCACAATCCTTTTACCTGGGGCGCACTTAACTCAAGCTCTATCCTTGAGCCCGTAGTAAGACAGTATTACCTCACAAACGACAGAAAGTATCTCGATTTTGCCAAGTATCTGGTTTACATGTCCTACCACCAGCACGACTTTTTGCCGGGTGAAGAGGGCAAGGAAAACGCACAGCATGTGTTTGCCCCGACCGAGGACGGCATTTACCAGACCTGGCTGTTCCGCAACCGGTATTTCG